>CACVKW010000524.1 GCA_902749685.1 Olavius sp. associated proteobacterium Delta 1
AGATCACTCTTGTCCAAAAACGGGTTTAGAATGAGTCATAAAGTGAGTAATAATACGAGTCATTGAAAAAAATCCTCCTTATATGTAGGGTGGTTGTTAA
>CACVKW010000525.1 GCA_902749685.1 Olavius sp. associated proteobacterium Delta 1
GCGAAGCCTGAAGCGTTCCGCAGGAAAATATCACGCTTGACGAGTCATCTTATGGGACAACGACATTTTACGGCGACAAGCCCTTTATATGAATATCAGA
>CACVKW010000526.1 GCA_902749685.1 Olavius sp. associated proteobacterium Delta 1
AGCACCGTGGCGGTCAAATCAGTGATGATCCCGGAACCCACGGACCGCAACGGTGTCTCAGATCCGTTTAGACCATTGTTGTCAACAATCAGCTCACCATAGGCCTGAGCAGAGGAATTCAAAAAGACCGTCCCCGCACCACCGCTGCGGTCATCATCTGCACTGCCTCCAAAGGCTGTAATATTCATAGGATCAAAGCCTGAGATATCATCATAATATACAGCTACCCTGCCACCACCACCGCCGTGCCAGCCGCTGCCTCCAGATGCTGAAATCGTTCCTGTACCTTCCAAAGTATCTGCCTCTATCCAGATCCCTCCACCGCTGCCTCCTCCCCAACCTGTAGAATCACCGCCTGCGGCCATGATACTGCCAAAAAGGGAAACGATCGAGGCTTTTATCTTTACCAACCCTCCACCATTTCCTCCCGTACCATAACCTACTCGCCCACCTCCTCCACTGCCCACATCATCGGGATTTCTAAAATCCCCGTAAGTATCCGGTGCCGGATAACTTGGATCCCCAATTTTTCCTAAACCGCCATAGCTTCCGGATACCCCACGATAACTTCCCGGAACATTGCCTAACGTCCT
>CACVKW010000527.1 GCA_902749685.1 Olavius sp. associated proteobacterium Delta 1
CTCTGTTAGAAATCACAAAATATTCTAAGATGTGTCCCAGGCCGGCGGATTCGGAGATACAACCGCTGCGACCGACTTGAGCACAAAGCCCATGCGATGGACAATCATAACCGGTGTTAATCGGCCTTTGGCACACACCGGACAAACCACCCCCGCATGATCTTCAATGACTTTTTGTTTGAGCTGATCTAGATCATCTCCATTTGACAACAGCTTTCGGATTTGGGCAATCTTCGCCTTACATCGGCCATTGGACAAAAAACCATAGTGGCGAATCCGGTGAAAACCCTTTGGCAATACGTGCATTAAAAAGCGTTTTATAAAATCTTCAGCCTTCAAGTGGCATTGCTTCCACTTGCCATCATCGCGGTAGTCTTTGTAGTTAAAATATACACGATCCTCTTCAATTTTGATCAGCCGGCTGTTGCTGATCGCTATGCGATGGGTGTAGCGTCCGATGTAGCGTACGACTTTCTCCGGCCCGGCAAACGGACGCTTGGCATAAACCACCCAGTTGCGGTCCACCAGCGCATCGACATAGTTCTCAAACTGCCCGGCATTTTTCAAATGCCTCAAACCGGTGGGCAATACCAACTGGCCGTCAGCGTAGGCCTTTTTCAAGCCTTCAATGAATTTGCCACGAAACACCGCTGATAACGCCTTGACCGGAAATATGAATTTGCCTTTGTATTTGGGCGTCACCCAGCGGCCGTCTTCACTTAACCCGCCGCCGCTGACCATAAAATGGGTGTGCAAATGCTGCCACAGCTTTCCACCCCAGGTGTGTAAAATTCCGTAAAAACCAATTAACGCACCCAGCCACTTGGGATCACGGCCAAATTGCAGCAGCGTCTCTGAGGCGCAGTCAAATAATAGATCGTAGATCAACTCCCGATTGTAGCCGACCAGCGGGTTGAGCATGTGGGGCAGGGTGAAGGTGACATGGTAATAGGCAATGGGCAGAAGATCTTCAAGCCGCGCATTGACCCAGATGCGCTGCGCAATCCCCTGGCACTTGGGGCAATGGCGGTTGCGACACGAATTGCCAAAGTGATCTGTATAGCCGCAATGATCACAGATATCTAAGTGGTAACCAAAATAACTGCGCCGGCAGTGTTCGATGTCAAACATCACCGCCTGCTGTTTGCCGCTAAGCTTATGGCTGGCCAGGTATTTGTCTCCGTACTTGCGGAAAATGTCAGCAACTTCTAATTGAGCAGGTTTAGACTCCGAACCGGCGCAACACCGTTGTTTTTCAGATACTACCGACATAATTTCAGGCCTGCCCTTGTGATTAAGAAATTATATCATTCCACGAAACGCGCATCAACCGTACAGCATCCGGATGCGGTTTGGGATCATCTGCAAACTTAATTTCCGCGACAGCTTTTCCCTCGGATTTTAATAGGGGTAAAAACTTGTTAAAGGCGATTTTATCAAACGTATAGACACCGCCCAGCTGCATGCCCTGCATGATTTCGCCATAACGGGTCTTCTTCACTTTATACTTGGAAGAACTATCTTCGCAAAGCTTGACTATGTATCGAGTCATTAACTGCTGTGAACCCGCTATTACCAATGCCTGCCCGTCACATAACATATTCGGGCTGCCTTTTCGTATGGCAAAATATCCGATAGTTTTTTTTGAAAAATCTTTCATTAATTACTTCTTCTATATCTTCTATACCTTCTATCTCGTCAAACGGACTTCCTGCCTTCAGGCTTAATATAAC
>CACVKW010000528.1 GCA_902749685.1 Olavius sp. associated proteobacterium Delta 1
CGGATCGGGCCAGACCGGATACGAGCCGTTGGCAATGTCATAGTCGGCCGGGTTGAGGCTGCCCAACACGCCAAAGGAGACCGAATAGGTCACCATGTGCTGGTGGGTGGCCGAATCGACCGAGTTGGTGGGAACGGTATTGTCCAGCCCCGAGTGCAGGTCGCTTTCATAGTACTGCATGGCCACATCGGCCAGGGTGTCGGAGTAGATATCCGCATAGGCGCCGCCGTCATGGGCCGTGTTGTCATCGCCGTCGGCATTGCCCGCTTCCGGGTTGCCGCCGTTCCAGAACCCGTCGGTCATCACAATCGTAAAGGCCTGTTGACAGGCACCGCCATTGAAGGCCGAGGCATACGGCGAGCTGCCGATCATATCCGATGAATCCGCATAATACTTGCCGACCTCGCGCAGCCCGCGCCGCAGCGGCGTGCTTTGCGACCGGATATTAAGAGCGTATAACGCCTGCAGCAGGCTTTTGGAGGTATCCACGCCGCCGGTTTTTACCGGCAGCACCGGTTGCACCAGGTTGCCGTTAATGGAATAAAAACCCACCTGCACGCCCTTTAAGCCCGTAATCACGTTGGCCACCGCGGCGGTGGCGCTCAGCTCGCGGCGCCGGTAAAACTGGTACCAGTTGGCAAAGTTCTGACGCTCCTGGGCAAAGGTCCGGCCCGGCTGGACATCGGCCGGCGGTGCGGCCGCCGGACCGATCTCGCCGTCCTCGATATCATCATTTGAATTGGAGTCCTTGACAACATAGTAGTCAATCGGATCCTGGTCAAGGACCACCAGGTAAAGTTTGCTCTCTGATTCGGACCAGACATAGTAATGGGCCCTTTTGATGTCGAGGACATCGATGGTGCCGGCCGGCACAAATTTGACCGCATCCGCACACGCCCGGTCATCATCCCCGTTGCGGGTATGGCTCAGGGTCACATTGCCGCCCGTGCCTTCGTCGAATTCAAAGGTGCCAAGCTTCACCCATTTGCCGCCGTTTTGACGCTGATCGACATCGACATCGTCTGATCCATCTTCATGGTTAATCGTGTAACGCACGCTTTGGGAGTGATTCTCGTCGGCATGCCAGCGGGCATAGACATCGTAGTCGCCATCTTCATCTTCGGGAATGTC
>CACVKW010000529.1 GCA_902749685.1 Olavius sp. associated proteobacterium Delta 1
AAAATACGGTGTCTGTGCACCAACTTATTATCCGACTTAAACTTGGCGGGAGGAAGAAACTCAGGCACGGGCTCGAAGCCCAAGGCGGAAACCTCCTCTTGCAACAAAGCTAATGGTTTTACCGAATAAAGAAAGCCTTTATTTTTTTCACCCTCGAGGAGGGCGGGGGGACACCCCCCGCACCCCCCGATTTAAATATTATTTTTTGTTTTTCTTAACCATACAAGGCGGATTGAAACTCACGGCATAGCCGGTCAAGAGCCTTCGCATTACCGACGCGATCGGGGCGACTCCTGTCCTCAATAATAGGTGAAGGTGATTTGTCATAAACGCCCACGCAAAACAGGCCGTTTTACTGTCTGACAGGATACCGCCAAGCCGATCCAAAAAATCATCACGGTCGCAA
>CACVKW010000530.1 GCA_902749685.1 Olavius sp. associated proteobacterium Delta 1
TATCCGGTTAAACTCAAGCTCCGATTGCGGTTAAAGAAGAAAGGATCTTTTCTTTTTAACCGCAAAAATTAAAATCGACAGGATTCCTTTGTTCAAGGGTGGTGGGTGGGCATAAGATTCAGACAGCCGCATACCATCCAGTTTGGTGCTGGCTGGCGTGCTAAATGCTTTGATTACA
>CACVKW010000531.1 GCA_902749685.1 Olavius sp. associated proteobacterium Delta 1
GAGGATGGTCCGCCTTAAGAGCCATGCGCAACTGCGAGAGCAGGATGAAGGGCGATGAGCGCATCCTGGGCCAGGGGGATTTCGTTGAGACCGTATTAAGAGCCGCCCAGGAGAATTTGGATCGAAAGTCTATGATCCGTGCTTTGGGGTACGACTTTAACTGGTTGGTGGATCGAGTGCTCGGTTTATTCGGTCTTAGTTTCAACGAGTTGTTGACTGGCGGCAAGCAACGAAGAATGGTAC
>CACVKW010000532.1 GCA_902749685.1 Olavius sp. associated proteobacterium Delta 1
ACAACCTGATTTCTAAATCACTAATTTCCCGTTTATAACTGCCTGTTTTTATTAAAGGCAGTATTTGATTTTCAAATTATTTTGGACAGCAATGATTTGAGTTAATTCTAGAAAATTTTGTTTGTATGAGAATTTCAGATTTTAAAAGTTTAGTATATTTGTCGAAACTTGAGTTGTTATTAATTGTATCAATCAGTATTTCTGCTGCTAACTTACTAGAGGACAATCCATAATATAATCCTTCACCATAAAAATTTTCTACTGCTCCGGCTGCATCACCGATCAACAATGTTCTTTTAGTATTATACAATTTATAATCAACAAGATAGGGTAGGGGGGGGCCTCTTACTTTTCCTATTTTAGAATTCTCACCCCAATTAAATTGTCGAATAAAGCATTCAAATGAACGATATTGTGCCCTATCAATTCTTGGTTACTTATAGAAATAGGCGCCCATATTTAATCTATCGTCTTTAGGGAATACCCAACCATAACCCTTAGGAATGGCACCAAAATCAAACAATGAATTAGTTTTAAAAGAATGTGGAAATTTTTCAGGAAATATATCAGCTTGTAAAGCAATTGTGATTTTTCGTTTCCCGTTATATCAAATATGCCTATATAAATTTCCAGTAATACCTTCAGCTAAGATAAGAAAACCAGATTTTTTAATAGAACCATTGTTAAGTTTGACACATATTTCTTTAGATCTTTCCTCAATTTCAAAAACTTTCGAGGGCATATGGACCTCACAACCCATCATTTTAGCCTTAGATAATAATTCATTGTCAAATTCGCTTCTATGTATAGAATAACTAGCTTTATCTTGTCCGACATACGTTAAATGTCTATTTTTATAACTAAGATATGATCCTTCAATAACCCTTCCCTTTAAATTAGATAAATCAACTATTTTTTCAATCAATTTACTGGCTTTGTAGGAGACACCACCACCACATAATTTCTTTCTCGGGAATTTTTTCCTCTCAAAAAGAGCTACATGAAAACCTGATTGAGCCAACAAATATGCGGTTAAACAACCTGAGGGGCCACCACCAATAACGATGAAATCATACATAAATCTTTTCCGCGAATTTTCTTTAGGATTAAATTTAAGTTAGAGTGATTCAAAGAACTCTTTAATAATCTTAAAATGTTGTATGAATAAAATTAATAGTGTGGGTATAGTTGTCGCTAAAAATCTTAAAATTACAACCCATTCAAAAATGTAGGATTTTGATGCGGAAGTTTTTTCATACAACTCTTCCATTACTTTTATATTAGAATGAAACTTGCTTAAATCAGTTTCTTCATTATTTTCAAGTTCATTAAGACCTTGATATAGTTTATCTAAAATTTCACTCTTGTCCAAAAACGGGTTTAGAATGAGTCATAAAGTGAGTAATAATACGAGTCATTGAAAAAAATCCTCCTTATATGTAGGGTGGTTGTTA
>CACVKW010000533.1 GCA_902749685.1 Olavius sp. associated proteobacterium Delta 1
ATCCAGAAACCAGAATCCAGGATCAGTCAATACTTTCAATGGTCTTCATTGCAGCAGCGAAGTTGGATTTCAAAATTTTATGCAACTATAGGGTTTATTGATCGATCACTCTTGTCCAAAAACGAGTTTAGAATGAGTCATATAATGAGTTGTAAAACGAGTCATTGAAAAAAATCCTCCTTGTATGTAGGGTGGTTGTTAA
>CACVKW010000534.1 GCA_902749685.1 Olavius sp. associated proteobacterium Delta 1
AAGCAACGAAGAATGGTACAGGCCCGGAGCGTGCTATGTTATTGGGGGACGCGAGAACTAGGGATGAGCGCGGTCTCGATATCGAAAAAACTGAACATCGCGTCCTCGACGGCGAGCGAATCCGCGATGAGAGGACGGCAAATAGTTGAGGATCACGGATGGAAGCTTTTGGAAGAAGATAAATCCGAGAATCCGAGGAACGTACCCTAGTATCCTTGGAAATGTCCCGTAAGCTTTCCTTATTGATTGCTAAACTTCAAAACTATAGGGCGGCCCTAATTCACCCTCGACTTAAAAAAGCCCCTCCCCTAAGAATGACCAGTACCGCAGCCAGCCGCGAGATTCTCATCCTGCTTCCGATAGCGCACCGGGCGGGCGGGTAGAGGCAAACTTCTTTCGACATTTAAGCCGAAGAAATACGCACATCTCTTCGACCCGAGCTTCCAACCGGCAAAAAAGAGTTTTGAATAAACTCGACGATATCCCACTTTATTTCAAAAACGTAATTTAAATATCTCTTTTGATATACATTCATACAGAAGATAAATCAATTTTTTATAATTTTATCTTTTCTTTAAAATGCCTTAGCTCTCTTCTTTTTTTGGGTTTAGGATGGCATATATATTGCTGAATCAAAGGTAAGTTTACTATTTTTAACTACTTTAAATTTCGAAATTTTATTTTTTCTGATTTGCAGTACTTTTTGATTATAAAATTGGCGTTTTGACCAGCCAAGGCCAACTCACTAGCACCCAAACATAAAGGAGGAAGCCAGAATGAAAAAAAATCAAAACACTCGCATCGGAAAAACCCCCGCCACACTTAATACCATCGGCGCGGCAGCAATTCTTCTCATCTTCGCAATCCAGGCCGGGGCAGACGACCTGGATGTCAGCGCAGCCGTTCACCAACCGCAATTAGAGCATATTTTACAGCAGGAGCTCAACCAATTGGTCGTGATCGACCCCCATCAGGCCTTTGAAGAGGCGTTTGAGGTCGGCGACAAACTCTTTGGTACAGCGGGAAACGAACTTGACGGCATAGGCGCTTATGTTGGCAACGGAAGCCGGTTTGCCAAGCATCCGCGTGTCGACCTGACAGGCCCCATGCAGTGGGCGAATCATATTCCCGAGCGGGTTACGGGGCCCAATTCCCAGGCATGCAGCGAGTGCCATTTTCACCCTTCGGAAGACGGCAGCGGACCTGTTTCGACGAACAATGTGCGGGACCCGAAGCGGAAAGGCAAAATCGGCAAGTTTATTACGCGCCAGCCGCCCCACGTCTTCGGTATCGGTGCCAAGCAGCGTCTGGCGGAAGAAATGACCCAGGAACTCCATCAAATCCGTGATGCGGCCTTGGTAATAGCACAGACTCGCAACCAGGCTAAAGCCAAATTAATCGCGAAAGGCATCAGGTTCGGTAGAATCACCGCTTATCCGGATGGCAGCCTCGACTTTTCGGAAGTGGAAGGCGTCGACGACGATCTCATCATCAAACCCCTTCAGTGGAAAGGTGCCAATTCCACTGTCAGAGATTTTGTCCGCGAAGCCGAAAACAATGAACTGGGTTTGCAGGCAGTAGAGATTGTCGGAATTGGGCAGGACGGCGACTTCGACCAGATAGTCAATGAATTAACCGTCGGCGACATCACGGCCCTGGCCATCTACCAAGCAGCACAACCCCGGCCCGTAACCAAAACCGAATTGGCGGATCTCGGCTTAATGGCGCTTTCAAGCGAGGAAGAGGAACAAATCGAGGCCGGCGGAAAGGTATTCAAAAAAATCAAATGCTTGAGGTGCCATGTTCCCGAACTGCAGCTCGATAGCCCTATATTTTCCGAACCCAGCCGGTCGGCCGCTTACCGCGACCAGTCATTTCCTTCAGGGGATAATCCGCGGGAACTGGGGCTAAGGCCGCGTACGGCCGTGACTTTCGATCTCACCCAGGACATGCCGGACAACATCATTGAACTGGAAACCGGGAGAATTTTCCACCTGGGAAATTTTAAGAAGAATGAAAGCGGCCAGACAATCGTCAACATCTTTTCGGACTTGAAGCGCCACGATCTGGGTGAAAGAGTTGCGGAACCAGTGGATGAAATAGGGACTGGCCCTTCCGTCTTTATTACGCAGCCGCTCTGGGGCGCCGGTTCCACAGCCCCTTACATGCATGACGGCCGATCCCCAACCATTACCGACGCTATCCTGCAGCACGGCGGTGAAGCAGCCAATTCACGGGATAAATTCGTCAATCTCAAAGAAAAGAAAAAGAAGGCGTTAGTCGCCTATATCGAAAATCAAATCTTATTTAAACAAACTGAGGAGTAATATCGAAATTAATTTTTCCCCCAGGTAAAAAGCCCTTTCCCGCCGGGGAAAGGGTTTTTTAGTCACAAGTCACAACACTTAGGTTTCTGGATGCTGGAGGTTTCTGAATTTCACTCCCGGTGCATGACTGAATATCCAGCATCATGTATCCAGCATCGTCTCCGCAATAGCGATTGTCCAACATCTACCCCTGATGAAGAGTTAAACAGAGCTATGCAACGCTAAAGTTTATGCGGCGTTCTTAAATCTAATCACAACTAATAAAGCACTTCCCGGGATCGGTTTGCACATCAGGACTTATGCGATTTGGGATCGTACCACGATAATATACTGATTTTAAAGGATTTATTATATAAGAGGGGTTCAAATAATGTCTTAAAGCTTACATTTCGTATTTTTAAAATATTTTAATTTTCATTCAAGCAATATTTGTAAAAAAATCAGTTAGGTACCTTCAAACAACCGCTATTGATCATGTAAATTTTTGTATACCGAACTCGGTACTTCAAGTAAGTCGCATACTTTTTTATGTAGTTCGCTAAGCCCTTGTACATCGACCTGAGAATACGGGACGTTGTTGACTGAGAGGACTAATTGTGCTATGTAAGTTGGAAATACCATAGCAGGCGGGATGCGATGCCGCGTCGAGCGCGATTGGATGCCCCCGGGGACCCTGCATCATGTCATGGTGCGGGGAATCGAAAGACGGCGGATTGTCAATGATGTTGCCGACCGTAAAAATTTCGTAAAGCGTCTCGCAGAGCTTTGTGTCGATACTAAAACCCCTATTTATGCTTGGGCGATTATGACCAATCATGCGCACATTCTTTTGCGCAGCTCTGAAATGGGTCTTTCCGGT
>CACVKW010000535.1 GCA_902749685.1 Olavius sp. associated proteobacterium Delta 1
CTCTTGTTTTCGGTCTGTAGGCAAAAAGCAGCTTCATTTTGCCCGATTTTTCATCCCAGATCTAATAAATTCAGATACTTAGTCATTTGGCTGACCTTCAAACACGTAGGCACACGAAATCTAATATAATGCTTGACATGCAAACGTATACACACTAAATACGTAAGCATGTACCTGCGCATCACCAAACGCAAAAACAAAGACGGCTCCGTCGTCGAGTACTACCAGCTGGCCCACAATGAGCGCCACCCGGTAACGCGTAAGCCGGTAGCCAAAATCATTCACAATTTCGGTCGAGTCGATCAACTGGATCACGAGCAGCTCGCTCGACTTTGTCATTCAATCGCCAGAGTTTGTGGGCTAACGATCATCGATCCCATTGGCGCTCAACAACAACTGCCCCTGTCTGAAGCCGTCGGATTACCCCAGGGCCTAAAACTTAAAAAGACTGTGAACCTGGGCTGTGTACTGCTCGTCGAAGCCCTTTGGCAACGAATCGGCATCCAAAAGACCCTTAATAAAATTATTGGCCAAAAGCGAGTTAATGTGCTTTATGAACGCGCTTTGTTGGCGATGTGTGCCAATCGACTCTGTGAACCCGAGTCCAAACTGGGTGTTTGGGACAGATGGTTGTCAAAGGTTTACCTGCCTTCATGCGATGGCTTAAAGCTTAGACAAATGTATGAGGCCATGGACCTGCTTTATGACAATGCCGCTGAGATTGAAAAAGATGTCTTTTTCCATACCGCCAATTTATTTAATCTGACAGTGGACTTAATCTTTTATGATACTACCACTGCTTCGTTTTCCATTGACTATGAAGATAATGACCCGGACAATGAGTCCAATAATTTTCGCAAGTTTGGCCATGCTAAAGAGGGCTTTTGGAGCCCTCAAGTCGTAGTAGCACTGGCAGTCACCCGTGAAGGGCTACCGGTTCGCTGTTGGGTTTTCCCCGGCAACACCACCGATGTTAATACAGTAGAGCGTGTGCGCGCTGATCTGAGAGGCTGGCATCTGGGCCGGGCTTTGTTTGTTGCCGACTCTGGGATGAATAGCGAAGACAACCGCGATGAACTTGCCAGAGCCTGTGGCAAATATTTACTAGCCTGCCGGATGGCCAATGTTGCCGAGATCAAACGCGAGGTGCTAACCAAACGCGGCCGGTATACGACTTTCAAAGATAATTTACGGGCCAAAGAAGTCATTGTCGGCGACGGTGAACGCCGACGACGTTACATTCTGTGCTACAATCCAAAGGAGGCCAAACGTCAGCAAAAACATCGCAGCGAAGTTGTTCAAATCCTTGAACTGGAGTTGGCGCGACATTCAGATCTTTCAGCCAAAGCTCAGTGGGCGATTGAATTGCTGGCTTCCAAACGCTTCAAACGCTATTTGACGATAACCAAAAAGAATCGTATCCGCATCGATCGTGCGAAGATCCGTGAGGCGACCAAGTATGATGGAAAATGGGTGCTTGAAACCAATGACGACACCATCAGCCTTGAGGACGCTACCAGCGGTTACAAGGGATTGATGATCATCGAGCGTTGTTTTCGTTCGCTGAAACGCACCCAGATTAAAATGACCCCAATGTACCACTGGCTTCCTCGCCGAATAGAGAGTCATGTGCGTATCTGTGTTTTGGCCTTGTTAATTGAGCGTATTGCGGAGCTTTCCTGTAACATGCCATGGTCGCAAATTCGGTACGCCTTGGATACGGTGCAAGTTTCAAATTTTTTTAATTTAAATTACAGCTTTGACTGCCGCAACGAACTGTCGCCGGAAGCAAGTAAGATATTTAAATCACTAAAAATTAATGTTCCAAAGCAGATCCTTCGCGTAGACAAACGCGCTTAATTTACCCCCTTTTTTGTAGTAACACGCCGAATTTCATTCATTCGCGTAAACCCTGATCCTGCGCAGATCTGCGGCAATTCGTGTATTTACATACCGAAAACCCAAG
>CACVKW010000536.1 GCA_902749685.1 Olavius sp. associated proteobacterium Delta 1
GTTTTAAGGAATGGGTTTGATTTTTAATATATCACCCGCAAGGGCCATATGAAATGAGTTACGCAAGGCCACCAAACCAATACCTGATAGCCAATACCCAATACCTGCTAATTGGGCTTCGCTCAATTAGGGTTTAATCTTCTTCTGACAACTGATAAATTAAGGCTTACCGGAGGTGGTGTCAATTGTAGCGCCGGCGCACGGCACACGGCACCCCACCCGGCACACGGTGCATGGCGCAAGGGGTAAGATAAAGGTTTCGTCAAATTTGCGCAGTCTCATATGATGGCGAGTTGAGAATTTAATTTTAGGTAAAACACTATACGTTCGTGTCGGCTACCCAGCGGCTGTGACAAAGCTGAACGCTTTTTTCGATCCGGCTGCGCGGCACCAGCAGGGAGATGCGAAACGAGGTTGTGGTGATGCCGAGCACGGGGATGTCATTGATTGCCAGCAGGTCAAGCGCCTCTAAAAGGGCCAGGTTGTTGCGGTTTAACCCTTCGCCGATCAATGACAGCGCGGCCAGATCGGTGTCGAATTCGATTCCCGGGCCGATTTTATTTAGCAGGTTGGTCTTGATTTGTTTCCAGCCATAGATATTTTGCGTGGAAATCACAAAAGATGCTTGGGAGTGCTCGCCATCGGAAGCGGATTCGGCGACATTTACTTCCTTGATCGGAACCTGCGCACTTTCAAGAAGCTCCGCAGCCTGCTTAAACCGGGCTCCGACCTCGTTGCCCTGCAGCCGAATTCGCTCAACCTGCTTTTCACTGACGACCGCCTGCACGCCGATAATGGCACCGGGCGAAAGCCGTCGTATAACGGTTTCCCGGCCCGGCTCAAATGTGCTGCGGGCATAAATGGCAATGTTTTTTTCTTTGGCAAACTGCACGGCGCCGGCGTGCAGGACCTTGGCTCCGGCCATACTCATTTCCTGCATTACCGGGTAGGAAACTTCGGGCAGGTGACCCGAATCGGTGACGATGGAGGGATCGGCCGAATAGACGCCGTCCACATCAGAATAGATTTCACAGCGCGTCGCATCCAGCGCTGCCGCCAGGGCCACCGCTGTCGTATCGGATCCGCCGCGTCCCAGTGTGGTAATATCACGCCGGTAGCTGACACCCTGAAACCCGCCGATGATCACCACCTTGCCCTTGGCCATTTCATCCTGCACCCGAAACGGCCGAACCTCTATGACCTGGGCATCATTGTGCCGATCATTGGTGATGATGCCGGCCTGGGATCCGGTCAGCGACACCGCATCAAGGCCAAGCTCATGCAGGGCCATGCACAGCAGTGACATGGTGATCCGCTCTCCGGTGGAAAGCAGCATGTCCATTTCACGCCGCCGTGGTATCGGTGAAATACTGCGGGCCAACATCACGAGTTCGTCGGTAGTCTTGCCCATGGCCGACACGACCACGGCGATATCAGTATGCCGGTCCTTAGCATCTGCAATCAAGCGGGCAATTTTTTGCAGCTTGTCGACATCCGCCACGCTGCTGCCGCCATATTTTTGAACGATACAAGGCATAATCTTGGGTTGATCAGGTGATTGGTTAAAAGGTTGAATCGGGCTAAACATACTCCCTGATGGTAGTTGACCGGTTGATTTTTTGAACAAATTAACGCCTGAATAACGGAGCCAACAGATGCCATCGACATATAAAGATATGATATCTTATGATCGGTTTAGGGTCAAGAAAACTGGCTAGGAAAATCAGGAAGCGGGGTCGGGGAAAGGCAATATCGCAATTTTGTATTTTTATTTACTGTGTTACTATTTTTTACTCGATTTATTTTGTTTTTTTAATATTTGACAGCATTTTACGACCGTTTACTATGTTTGCTAGTCGTTTTAAAAGATCTGATTTTTCGAATGAACTACCCCGCTGCAAGCAACGGCGTATCAAGCGGAAAATTATAATCGCCCCGAGGGGCGGGGAATTAAACCCTCGTCCGCCGTAGGCGGATTAAAATAGAAGTAAAAAAAATATTGACACCCCCAATTCCCTCCGTTAGGAACATTTGTGAGGTCGACCTCTGGGATTGGGATTTAAACCATTTCTAATGAATAGAATTTCCGAAAGGGGGGATGAATGAAAAAAATCCAGGTTGCTATTGCAGTATCGGTGGCCGTATTGGCTATTATGGTCAGCGGAATCAGTGTTTATGCGGGTGACACGGAAAAAATAAACATAAACACGGCCTCAGCTGACGAACTAACTCAACTGCATGGTGTCGGGCCGAAATATGCAGCTAAAATTGTAGCGTATCGCGATCAAAACGGACCTTTTGCATCACCGGAAGATATAATGAAGGTTTCAGGGATCGGTCAAAAAACCTTTGAGAAAAATAAGGAATTGATTACAGTCGAGTAGGCCAAATAATTAGAAACACCGCCTATGATCAGCCGCCTGGATGCCAGGCGGCTGTTTTTTTCATGATTCGTCACTGCTCAATCGATTAAGATTTTTGTATTGTTTAAACAGGATATACCCGCCCCAGGCGAAGGCGCAGACCATCAAAACCGTTCCCAGGGTATAGGCTAAATTTGCCAGGACATGATCGTAGCGCAGTAATTTGGTTTCGCGTAGAATAAATTCCCAGTCATGAAAACCATAGGGTGAAGTCCGTCCGGTGTTGCCGCCCAGCAGCGGCAGCGTCCGTGACCTGGCATCATTGATGTAAGGGGCCAGATCCATGAAATTTTCCCCCGTCCACCACAGAGTAAATGAGGCGGCAAATGTATCTCTGGTTTTGATTAAAAAAACTACCAGACAGATCAGCGGCATTAACACCTGCGCGATACTTCCGCCCAGGGAGGCCATCAGTCTGCCGAATGGTCGAAAAATGATATGCCCGACCTCGTGGAAGGGCAAATTTACCAGATGCCAGAAGGAGTCGAAAACATAATTCGATTCCATTGGTGTGAAAATAAATTTTAATCCCCAGACAAAAATTACCAGAAAAAACAGGGCCCGGCCGCCAAAAATCAAGGGATTGGTTTCCGGCTTAACATAAAACAAGAACTCTTTGATGAATTCTCCCGGGCTTAGCGCAGGGCCGGCATGCGCCGCTGCTGACGGTTCAGTTTGCGGAATATTTTTCTGTTGTGGGCGGTATCTATCAAATATGACGCCGCACCGCAGGCATTCCGCCTGTTGATCCGGTTGCTCGAAACTGCACTTAGGACATTTCATCGGTTTCCGCTGTTTTCAAAATGTACGAAATCGATTAAAAACACCGCTCCTAACAAGACGGCTTTCTGAGAAAGATCGATTCCTGACGGAAAGGTGATGCCAAAATTGTCGGCGTCCGTGAAGGACTCCTTGGCCAGACCGCTCCACTTTTTAGTTATTTTGCCAAGCTCCTGTTCGCCCTTTTTAATCTGGAATGTCCACGGATGCAGCAGCGGTCCGAAGAGCTCGAATATTTCTCTGCCATTGTGATCGATGACCGAGTAAATCCGGCGTAACATGGCAAATCGCCGTTTGATTTTTCCCAGGGGTGCGCCGTTTGACCGGCTGACATCAAGCTCGTGAAAATAAAAACGAAACGGCCGTGTCAGCTTGAATAGACCGGTTCCCCCGGGCGAAAACAGGTGCATCGTAAATGGGCGCAGTGCTTTCAAAAACAACCGGGTGATTGTGGCCATGGCGGAGTCGCCTTCCTCCAGAGCCTCTATCAGCGGATTGCTCATGTGATCCATGACTTCATACCTGTTTTTCGTTTCGAATCCGGTAAGAATTTCACCCCATTCCTTCTGCTGCCTGATAATCAGGGTATTTGCTTGCTCGAGGTTATGCAGACCGTCGTTTTTGCTTGCGGCGTCTTTCCTGTCGGCCGGCTTATCACCTTTTGTTTTTTGTAAAAATTTACTGACAATGACGCCGCACCGCGGGCATTCGCTAAATGACGACGTTGCGCTGAATTTGCATTTCGGACATTTTGAATAGGTACTCATGCTGTCCTCCAGCCAGGGTTGCTGTTTTCGGGGTCCAGCGTTCAGGGTTATTTTTATTCCATTGAAACGGGTGAGTCGTTAATCCCGAACCTCTGAACGGTTAAACTTTTTTAAATAGGATTTCGGTATAAGCGGCTGAACGGCGCCTGCCGACTTTTCCCTTTGCATGCGGTGCGAAGGGGCATGTAAAATCGGCAATAGTCAGGAATCGTCATCCGGACGGTCTTGCTGATCGTCATCCGGACGGTCTGGCTGATCGTCATCCGGGCAAACGCTCGACCAATCGCTAACCGGGATGCAGCCCTCCCGGCGCTCACCTTTGCGGCGGCGTTCCTTCCCATTTCTTCGTTCAGTTCCATTTTCCTGGAAGTAATCCAAATCATAACCAATCCGACGGTCTTCTCCGGAGCGTCGATCAACGAAAGGATCTTTTTTCCGATTATTTTTCATCAAATTCTCCCCGAATTTTTTTTGCTAGCGATTGGAAACTGGCACCGCCTGGATCAGCCACGCGGTGCTTCCGACAGGCATCCCCGATTCCTTAATACTACCACAAGTTCGTTCAGACGTCCAAAATTTTATGCATAGAATCATCGTAAAATGCCAGTATTTAAGGTATTTATATGCTATTTTGCGGCACTTGGTCTGCTGCGGTGTAGTGATACAAGAAACGATGCGGCGCTGGCTGTTAAAACGCACCGGTCTGAAACATTAAATAATATTTTTCAAAACCGCCATAATTTGATATGGTTTCACGCTTAAAATTGTTTTTTCGACCGCAGCCGGCGTTTCGACGGCCGACAGGAGATACTATGCTTGCCGAACCCTATCAATCGCTGTCCGAGCGTCTGAGTGCAGAAATCCCTCAGGCCAGACTCATCACCGATCCCCTGCGAACACTGGCTTACGGCACCGATGCCAGTTTTTATCGGCTGATCCCTGAACTGATCGTTAAAGTTGAGGATGAAAGCGAAACCCTTGCGGTGATAAAGGCCTGCCGCGAGCTCAACATCGCCATCACATACCGGGCGGCCGGCACCAGCCTCTCGGGCCAGGCGCTGAGCGAAGCGGTGCTGGTTGTTCTGGGTCCCGAAGGCTGGCGCAATTACCATATCAGCGAGGACCAGAGCGAGATTACGCTGGGTGCCGGCATACTGGGCGCCGAGGCCAATCGGTACCTGGCTCCTTTCAGCAAAAAAATTGGACCGGATCCGGCTTCCATAAATTCCGCCAAAATCGGCGGTATCGTCTCCAACAATGCCTGCGGCATGGCCAGCGGTATCACGGGCAACAGCATGGGCACGGTCAGCGGCATGCGGATCATCTTTTGCGACGGCACCGTTCTGGACACGCGCGAAGAAGACAGCCAAAATGTTTTTTTGTCACAAAAAAAGGATATGGTCGATCGGATATCCGCTCTGGCACGGTCGCTCAAAAACGATCCGGCGATCGTCGAGCGCATTCGCCGCAAATACGAGATTAAAAACACCACCGGTTACAGTGTCAGTGCCCTGGTTAATTTTGACGATCCGATCGACATCATTCTACATTTGATGATCGGGTCGGAAGGGACCCTGGGGTTTATTTCGGAAGTCACCTTCCGTACCCTGGCTGAGCCCGGTCAAAAAGCGACCGGCCTGATGCTCTTTCCCGACATTGCCCGGGCCTGCGAGGCGGTTCTGCTGTTAAAGGAATGCCGGGTCAGTGCCGCTGAATTGATGGACCGGGTATCTTTGAGATCGGTGCAGGATAAACCCGGCATGCCGCCGTATATTAAATCCCTGGCTGACTCGGTAACCGCCCTGCTGGTTGAAACCGCCGCCGATGATTCGACCACCCTGCAGTCGCAGGTCGATGAAATTATCGCCAAATTTTCAGACTTCCCCATGGCGCGTGAATTTTCCTTTACGACCCAACCGGATCAGCAGGCGGCCCTGTGGGACATCCGCAAAGGGTTATTTCCTTCGGTGTGCTTTGCCCGCAAAAAAGGGACCACGGTTATCATCGAAGATATTGCCGTACCCATCGATAGTTTGCGCGACTGCCTGCTCGATTTACAGGATCTGTTTCAGCAATATACCTATAAGAATACCATCATCTGGGGGCACGTATTCGACGGCAACGTTCACTTTGTACTCACGCCGGATCTGTCAGACGTGACGGAGATAGAGAAATACAAGGCGTTTATGGATGAACTGGCTTGCCTGGTGGTGGATAAATACGACGGCTCCCTGAAGGCCGAGCACGGCACCGGCAGGAATATGGCGCCTTTTGTCAAACGGGAATGGGGTGATCGAATCTATGGGGCCATGCGGGAAATCAAGGCCATTTTCGATCCCGATCATATGCTCAATCCCGGTGTGATCATCAATGATGATCCGGATGCGCATGCTAAAAATATCAAGCCCATGCCGCCGGCCCACGATCTGGTGGATACCTGCACCGAGTGCGGATTCTGTGAACGCAACTGCATGTCGCATGGCTTCACGCTGTCCGCCCGCCAGCGCATCGTCATCTATCGCGAAATGATTCGCCTGGCGGCCTCCGATGAAAATCCCGGGCGGCTTGAGCAGCTCAGAGAACAGTATAAATGGTACGGAGACCAAACCTGTGCCACCGACGGCCTGTGTGCGCTTACCTGCCCGGTGGAGATCGATACCGGCAAACTCATCAAAGTCCTGCGCCATGATCAACTGACGCCCACCACCCGCAGGGTCGCCGTCCAGGTTGCCAAACGAATGGATTCGGTTACCGCCTTTACCCGTTTCGGGCTCAATTGGCTTAACCGGATGCACGGCCTGTTGGGGACCCGGGGAATGACGGCCTTTACTGCCTGGCTGCGTTCTCTGTCCGGCGACCGGTTGCCGCAGTGGACACCGGCAATGCCCAAAGGCGGTTCCGCATCCTCGTGGCATGCATATGGTTCGGATCGAGCCGAAAAAATCGTTTATTTTCCGGCCTGCATCAACCGCAGTATGGGGCCGGCCCGGGCTTCGCAGAAATTATCTTTGACCCGGGTGACCGAGTCTCTGCTCAAAAAGGCCGGCTACAGCATCATTTACCCGGCTGCCATGGATAAGCTGTGCTGCGGCATGCCTTTTGCCAGCAAAGGAATCACTGAGACTGCTGAAAGAAAGGCCCGTGAGCTCTCAGATGCCCTGCTGGGGGTATCTGAAAACGGGCGCATCCCGATCCTGTGTGACATGAGCCCTTGTCTGTACCACATGCAAGAAACCCTGGATTCGTGCCTGCAGCTGTTTGAACCGATTGAGTTTACGCTAAAATTTCTGGCAGACCGGCTCGAATTTCGACAGATTCCGGAAACCGTTGCGATTCATACGGTTTGCAGTGCCAAAAAAATGGGGCTGGAGGCCGAATTTCAGCGGCTGGCCGAAATGTGCGCGAATAAGGTAGTTGCACCGGACATTATCTGCTGCGGTTTTGCCGGTGACCGGGGCTTCACGGTGCCCGAACTGAACGCCTTTGGCTTGAGACGGCTCAAACCGCAACTGGCACCGGATGTCCGGGTCGGGTATTCCACCAGCCGCACCTGCGAGATCGGCCTGACCTGCCACAGCGGAATTGACTACCAGTCCATATTGTACCTGGTCGATCGCTGCAGCCGGGCGAAAAATTAGTCAGTAGACCGGTTAAATGGTTGATTCGGCGATCGGTTTTCCGATCGGATGAAAAATCGATGACCGGTTTTTTGGGGCCCTGGAATGAGGTCGCAATGCAATTCATGGCATGGTTTCAAAAAAGGGATCAACCTCGTGCTGGAAGGCAACGAAGCCTTTAATCCCACCAACTGGTGGCGCAGCATGATCCGGCGGGTAAGTTCGCCAACGATTTTACGCGCAGGCTTTTCGCATGCGAGGTTCAGCGCGATCATGCCAAGGGTGTGGAGCGCGCGGAATGAAAGATGGTGTCTGAATTTTTTCAACCTGCTGGAACTGTGATGCTTTTTACGGCCACCTGCTTGCATGAGCCGTATGGGATGAAGGAATCGTGGAATGTTGGAATACCGGGCCGAATACCGTGATTTAGTGGAAAACGCCAACTGTATTATCTTTCAGATGGATACGCGGGGCAAGATCACGTTCTTTAATCGGTTTGCCCAGGATTTCTTTGGATACAGCGAAGCAGAGATATTGGGCCGCAGCATAGTCGGCACCATCACCCCGGCGACTGACTCGACTGGAAGAAATCTCGAGATCATGATTCAGGATGAGGCCTTGGCAACCAAGGATTTTAAGCAGACCCACAGTTTGGTCCACAACCTAAAAGGGTTGGCGGGAAATCTGGCAGCCAGGGATCTTCAGGCTGCCGAGCAGGAAACGGAAAAGCTTGTTAGAGGAGATCAAAAGGAAACGCCCTCTAAAAAGCAGTTGGATCCTAAATTCATGGAATTGGAAAAAACGATCAATCAAGCTCTTGAGGCGGTTCGATTAATAGGACACCCGGCTGCAGAAAAAAGTATTGAACCATCTACGGAATGGATGGCGGAAATCCCGGTGGAACTGGTAAAAGAGGTAACCGGTCGCCTAAAAACCGCTGCTGAAATGGGGGATGTGATGAAAATTCAATAATTATGGAGGGAGTACATGTTTAGAGAAATCAGGCTAAAGGATAGGGCTGTCAATGATGAAAAAACCATTGAAATAATTACCAAAGGCTCATATGGCGTTTTGTCTACTATAGGCAAAGATGGTTATCCTTACAGGGTACCTTTAAATTATACGTATTTTGGTAATTGCATTTGTTTTCATTGTGCACAGGCAGGACATAAACTCGAGAATATTAATTTTAATAAAAAAGTATCCTTTTGTGTGGTAACCAAATCAGATGTACTTGGTAATGAATTTGACACTGACTATGAAAGTGCCATTGCATTCGGGAAAGCAACTGTGGTTACTGATGATTCAGAAAAAATGGATATCCTATTGTCTGTGTTAAACAAATACTCGGCGGATTATCTTAAAGCCGGAAAAAACTATATAAAAAAAAATAGGGATGAAACCAAAGTAATAAAAATGAAAATCGAACATTTAAGTGGCAAAGCACACGAATAATTTTCTGCCAAAGCCGACTTGACAATCCTATATTTTTTTGGCATATGCGATGGGTAGCGGACTGTAAGACTAGTTGACCGGTTGATGATGTTTAGCGGATTCAATCTATCGCCAAGAGTTTCCTAAAGTTTCATAGTTGCTAACATCTTGAATATTTTGGGAGATTGCCTATGTCTGCCTATCCTCACATCCTCGGTGTCGATATCGGTTCGGTATCCATTTCAGTGGTTGCCTTAGATTCCAGGCAAAAAATCATCGGCAGCGCCTATGAATTTCATCACGGAAATACGGCCCGAACGCTCAAAGAAATCCTGGAACAATTCGAGCTAACCGCTGTTGGCGGCATTGCAGCGACCGCAGTGACGCCGGCGATACTGAAAGTAACCCAGCGCTATGACAGCCAGATTGCCGTGCTGAGGGCTGCCAATTTCCAACATGATCGAGTCGGATCCATTCTGGTGGTGGGGGGTGAAAAATTCGGTTTGCTGCGCCTGGATGAAAGCGGCAATTACCTCGGCTTTAAATCCAACACCGGTTGCGCGGCGGGAACCGGCAGTTTCCTGGACCAGCAGGCCCAAAGATTGAATTTAAGCTCAGCTGCCGAACTGAGCCGTATTGCCTTGAGCAATAAAGGCCCGGTTCCTAAAATTGCGTCGCGTTGCGCCGTGTTCGCTAAAACCGACCTGGTCCATGCCCAGCAGGAAGGTTGTACCCTGGCTCAAATCTGTGACGGACTCTGCCTTGGCCTGGCGCGTAACATCTTCGATACCCTCTTTACGGCCGAAGACTTTCATGGACCCATTATTTTTACGGGTGGTGTCTCTTTAAACCGGTCCGTGGTCAAGCACCTGGGTTCGCTGACCGGCAAAGTAATTATTACCGATGGGACGCTGATGCACGGTGCCGTCGGGGCCGCTTTGAGCCTGGCTGATGAATATTCGGCGCCGGCTTCCGGGGGGCTGCAGTCGGTCGATGATCTTCTCATTCCCCCCAAGGCCGGCCTGCACTATTTTCATGATCCGCTGGAATTAACGCTCTCCGATTATCCTGAATTTGGCGGCCTTGAATCTTACCGTCACCGGGCCGGGGACGTGAAGAATGCCGCTGACGTGGAAGTTGATGTCTATCAAGACCTGAAGCATTTCCGGCACCTGACAGCCTATCTGGGTATTGACGTGGGCTCGACCAGCACCAAAGCGGTGCTGATTGACCGCAACAAGACGGTTGTGGCCGGATTCTATACCCGCACCGCCGGAAAACCGGTGGCGGCCGTGCAGGTGATCCTGGCTGCGATCGGTGACATGGTGTTAAAAAACGGCATTGATTTGAACATAATCGGGAGCGGAACCACCGGTGCCGGACGCAAATTCATCGGCAAAATTATCGGAGCCGATATCACGATCGATGAAATTACGACCCACGCGCGCGCGGCGGTTGAAATTGACCCGCGGGTGGATACGATCATTGAGATCGGCGGTCAGGACTCTAAATTTACAACGCTGCAAAACGGCCGCGTCACGTTTGTGGTCATGAACAATGTCTGCGCGGCCGGCACCGGGAGTTTCATCGAGGAGCAGGCCCAGAAGCTCAACTGCCCCCTGTCCCAGTATTCCGTGCGGGCAGCGCACCGCAAATCGCCGATGGCCAGCGACCGCTGCACGGTGTTTATGGAAAGAGACCTGAACCATTATCTCAATGCGGGGTACCCGGTGGATGATATGCTGGCCGCGGTGCTGCATTCCGTGCGGGAGAATTACCTGACCAAAGTGGCCGATGAGAGCAGCATCGGAAATGTCATTTCTTTTCAAGGGGCAACGGCCAAAAACAAAGCCCTGGTGGCAGCATTTGAAAAAAGGCTCGGCAAGCCGATCAAGGTTTCCCGCTATTGCCACCTGACCGGCGCCCTGGGAACGGCCCTGATGATTTTCGATCAGGCTATCCCCGCTACACGTTTTCGAGGACTGGACCTGTATAAAAAAAATATACCGCTGCGCAGCGAGACTTGTGATCTGTGCACCAATCATTGCAAGTTGACGGTGGCCGAAATCGACGGCGTCCGGGAGGCTTACGGATTTTTGTGCGGCCGGGATTACGACACAAAGCACTATGTTAACAATAACCGGGCCGGATTCGACCTTTTAAAGGAACGCGCCCGGGTATTCGCGCTCAAAGGCGCCAATGAATACAAAGAAGCGTTTACCATCGGTATTCCGGCGGCCCTGCATCTGCTGGAAGATCTGCCGTTTTGGAGATTCTTTTTTAATGAGCTGGGCATTAAAACGGTGACCGGTCAGAGCCGCAAAGACAGCCTCAAGGACGGCAAACGCTTAGCCGGAGCCGAGTTTTGCGCCCCCATGACCGCCCTGTACAGTCATGTCAGCGGTCTGTTGGATCGATCGGATTTTATCTTTCTGCCGTTTTACCTCGACAAGAAAGGCCGCGCTAAGGGGCCGCGACGTCAATACTGCTATTATACCCAGTTTGCCCCCAGCCTGAACAGCGATGCCGGTGGGTCACAAAATCGCAAAAAATTCTTAATGCCGGTGGTGCACTACCTTTACAGCAATTTTTACACAAAATCCCAGTTGTACTGGATGCTGAGGGGCATCTGTCGGCATCGCATCAGTTATTTTGAAATCTCATCAGCCTATGACCGGGCCGCTGAGTTTATGAAGGCCTGCCGCGCTCAGTGGCGGGCAGCTTATCAACGGCACAGCGGCCGAATCGATAACCTGCATGTGGTGCTGCTGGGCCGGCCCTATAACGTGCTGACCGGTGCCATGCACAAGGGCATTCCGAACATCCTGGCCGCTTTAGGCGTCAAAACTTTTTTTCAGGATATGCTGTCCTATTCGCCGGAAGATGTGAAAACAATTCAACCACTGCTCGATGAACTGCACTGGCATTTTGCCGCCAAAATTCTGGAAGCAGCCGAAGTCATCGCACAATCGCCGGGTGCCTATCCGATTTTGATGACAGCCTTTAAGTGCTCACCGGATTCGTTTGTAATCGACTATTTTAAAAAAATAATGGACTCCCATGATAAACCCTACCTGATCCTGCAACTCGATGATCACGATTCGACGGGTGGCTACGAGACCCGGATTGAAGCGGCTATCCGTTCATTTCACAATCACCGCAGCCTGACCGAAAAACGGATGACCAGAACCGATTTACCGCCGCTGGTGGCCACCAAATCAAGGCACCTGTTGAACCGCACCCTGATTCTTCCCAACTGGGATCCAATTACCTGCAACCTGATCGCCGCCAATCTCAACCGCGCGGGAATCGATGCACGTTGTCTGGAGGAAACTCCAGCCAGTATCCAGCAGAGTATGCGGTTTAACAGCGGGCAATGCATCCCGCTCAATATCGTTGCCCAGGAGTTTATTGATTATGTGCAAACCCACGGGCTTGATCCGGCCCGGACCGCATTGTGGATGAGCGTGGGAGAGATCGCCTGCAACATCAAACTTTATCCGCACTATATCAAAAATATATTGGCTTCATACGGCAACGGCCTGGAGCAGGCCGATGTCTATCTGGGAGCACTGTCAATGCTTGACATATCCGTGACGCTGCCGCTCAACAATTATTTCGCCTATATGTTTGGCGGAATGATCCGTAAGATCGGGTGCAAAATAAGGCCCTATGAACGCCATAAAGGGGACACCGATCAAGTGATTGCTGCTGCGGTCGCTATCTTGTGCGATGCCTTGGCCGGGAATCGATCCAAGGCGGCGGCCGTTGACGAGGTGGTTTCCAGTCTTGAAGCAATTGAAACGATGGACCCGACCCTGCTGCCGCCGCGGCCCAAAGTGGCGATTTTTGGGGATTTATATACGCGGGACAATAGCGTGATTAACCAGGATCTGATTCACTTTATCGAAGATAATGGGGGCGAGGTGATCACAACGCCGTATAGCGAATATCTGAAAATGGTTTCGCGACCCTATCTCAGAAAGTGGCTGATCGAAGGGCGTTACTTAAGCGCGATCTCTTCCCAGGCCCTGATGGCGACCTTAAAGCGGAAGGAAAAAATCTACTACACTTATTTTGAACGTATATTAAACGAACCGGAGCCGGAATACAATGAACCGGCCAAAGATGTTCTGGCACGCTACAATGTCCGTCTTGAAAATACCGGTGAATCCCTGGACAATCTATTAAAGATCCACTACATCAAGAAACACTATCCGGATGTTGCCCTGTTTGTCCAGGCCAGTCCGGCCTTCTGCTGCCCGGCTCTGGTTACCGAAGCCATGGGCAATGTGATCGAGCGCATAACCAACACCCCGGTTGTCTCCATTACCTATGACGGCACCGGCGGCAGTAAAAACGATGTCATCATACCGTATCTCAAGTATCCGCGCCGGGAGAGCCGGAGAGATAAAGATAATTTTGGCAGGCATCGGCTGCGAATGGGGTCGTGAAAATTTCAAGCACCAATGTCGAAAATGTTTTGCTCATTGGATATTCGAATTTGAGATTTATTTGTAATTTGGTGCTTGATAATATGGATTTTAATGCCTTTTTTTCTCCTTGAAACGGTATATTTTTATAGACTTTTAAAAATCGGTCTAGTTTATTATCGGGTTATTCAGAAAAAGACTTGAGCTGAAAATAGAACAAAAGCAATAATGTGCTTTTGCCTTATTGCGCCGGCGACGGAATAATTCAAAGCATCCGGTGCTATGCGCGGGATGGTAGCTGACCCTATAGTTGCATAGAATTTTGAAATCCAACTTCGCTGCTGCAATGAAGACCATTGAAAGTATTGACTGATCCTGGATTCTGGTTTCTGGATACTGGATGTCGTTGAAAACCACCGACCGTGTACTGTTAGATATCCAGCATCAAGTATCAAGCATCCAGCATCTGCCCGGAAAAAGCAACGATCTCAGGCATAACAGCCAGGCTAGATGACAAGAATTTATGCACTGTTAGGGTTGACTGTCTTGCCATTTATCAAATTCCGGCGGAAGCAGCGCCAGGATTTCCTCCCCGCTCAAGCTGTACAGGTCATAGGTAAGATCCAACTGCTGGATGACATCGATAAAACGCAGTAGAGTTCCCGGGGAGCTTTTTTCCATAAGGGCGCCCCTTTTGGGTTTGCTTTCCGATTCATTAAAATACATTTTATCGGCAGCGTCGAGGATACCCCTATTTGTGATCAGGGTCTGTCTGGCGGCCAGCTGATTATGAAATTTGCTTTCCAGATGCAGCGGGGTCCACAAGAGCAGACGGCTCAGGTTTTCATCCAGGCCATATACGGAGTAAACCAGATAAGTGCCTGCCAGCAGGTGGCGATGGCCGTTCGGATATCCCGGTTCCAGTATATGGCGATAATCACGGCCGGGTTTGCGCAGACCGTTTTCTTCAACCGGGCAAACCTGGTCAAAAAAATACAGGGACAACCAGCTCCACAGTTGAACATCGTCTTGCAGACTGTCATTAAATATTCCGTCCAGGACCTGATTCAGATATTGAGCCAGTTCCAGTCGGGTGCTGAAGGTTTGTGGCTCGACTTCAGGATCTCCTTCAATTGGTGCTGAAAATTCAGAATTTTCCAACAGAATGAAAGGTGGTGGGGTTTTTGAATCCTGCCGGAGCTCAACCAGATAATCGCGAAATCGTTCAATCCCTTTATCGGTTAATTTTCTTATAATCATCGTAGTGTTGCCTGGGTCTTATTTATAGTTCATTTTTCCGGGACACGGACGAACACGAATTTGACGGATAATAATTGGGACAAATTCTTTAAATAATGAACCGTAATGCATTTCAATTCCAATTTTGTTATGGCCTCACTCATATGAACCCACATTGATTTGGACAGGATAACAGGATCAACAGGATCATTTTTTGCTTAGTAGTATACTATCCTGTTAATCCAGTTGATCCTGTCAAAAAAATTAAATAGACAGAATACCTTACTACGACGTTCGATGTTCATTAGTTTCTATTTTAAATAAACTGGACGCTTTTCAGGCCAGCGGCGGCGTTCATTGCTGAATTGCCTGATCGAATTTGTCCAGCAGATTGAAATTTGTGCAAAAGGCTTGCACGGCATTTTCGATCCAGGCCTGGCGGTCGGCCCGGGAAGCCTGATAAGGAACCGACATGCCGGGCAGCGTGGCAGCCAGTTTTAACCAGAGACTGGGCCAATCATCATCGCAGTCCGGGTCAGTGTGTTCATCCACGATTAAAATGCGAGTTAATATCTGACGCAGCACTTCAGGGTAAACCAGGGCTAAAAACCGGTTATCCGAACTTGCGATCAGGCTGATTTCGTCGACGGTGCGATTTAACCTGAGAACCGGCCAGTCGCCCTCAAGATCCAGCTGCCAGATGGTGTTGCCCAGATCATCGTATTCGACGAAAAGAAGTGATCGGCTGTCGACCGGCTGGCTGTCCTCACTGGCGGGCCGAATTTTATCGACCGATGCCAGTATGCGGCCGTGAGTGCCGGTTTTGTCGACGACCTTGACCCGGAAAAGCGGCGTCACCGAGGCGGATATGCCCCCCAGCGTTCGATCAGCCGGAATTCGCAGGTTGCCCACGGTTCCGAAATCATAGCGCCGATAGCCGGAGCGATGGTAGGCTTCGACATAAACCCGCGCGGTTTCCGGCAGCTCCAGGTCCGCTAGATGGAGGGCAATGTTAAAAAACCGCCGGCTCTCGTCATCCCGCAGCAGATCAATGCGAATATCCGAGCGCCTGATTTTTTTTCTGCCCGTGTAATTAAATTTCCTGATCATATTTTTTCAAAACCGACAATCCGTTCCTTTGGGCCAGGATTCTTTGCTAGGGGTTGGTCTTGATTCTTAGGTCCCGATTGATATCAAAACCCGTGATCGCCAGCTTGAAACTGCCCTGCTGGACTTCAATTTGAACTACGTTGTGTTTATTTAATAAAATTTTGGCGCCGGATACCTGGATCAACAGCGGCGGCAGGTTGACATCAAAATCGAGAGGCGTGTATTTTTTAAACGGGTCTCCCGTGCGCACCTCGTAGGCCATCCAGATCGTTATATACCTGGGCACGCGCCTGGTTTTTGACTTTTTCGTCAAACTGAACCCGCCTTTGATAGCGTTGAGCTGCAGATAGTTGCGGCCCCTGGATTCGATGAACTCATCCGGGCTTATTTTTCCGGTATCAGGACCCGCCACGTCTTTTTCTGGATTTTCGTTGCGGACCGCCGGATCCGCCTGCAATGCAAACAGGTGTTTTAATAGGTTCTCGTCACGACCTTTTTGTGGTTGAGTCAGGATTTTAACTATTTCCCGTGGACTGGATTTTACAAAATCGAGGGTGGACGGGCCCAGCTGGTAGCGCTTTTTAAATTTTTTAGAATTACGCTCCCATTCGGTATGGGCCGGATTTTCAGCATCCCCCAAAAAGGCTGACAGATCCCGTTCGGTGATAGAAACTATGGCGCGAACCCCTTTATGTTTGAGGGAGGTAACCTCCGGTATGGTGATCCCCTGGCGAATGAAATGATCTTCGGCCTTCGACAGTTTTTCATCCCGTTCCAGAAATACGGAAAACCCCGAGTGGATTAATTCTTTGCTGAATTGGCGCCGGATGGTAAGGGGGACATAGAAGGCCAGTCGGTTTCCGCTCGCAAATTTTTCCCTGAGCGATGCCAGATTTTCCGCTTCAAAAAGATTATCCCTGAGTTTGGGAGCCCGGCCGACCATGGGTTCTTTGAGCGTATAATGGGTATCTACCGGCTGCTGGATGGCCCAACGGGCGAGATCCAGCAGACCGAGCAGGCCTTGGCTTTCGGGAAAGCGTGATTTTTTTAACAAACCGTCCAGGGTGACGGCGTTGAGATTATAATTTTTACCGGCGTGGTTTATGACAACAATGAGTCTTCCCGCCAGAATCGGGAAAAAATAATGTTTGATGACCGACTTGATACAATCCGGCGCATTAATTTCTTTGTCCGGATAAGGAATCAGAACCGTTAAACCCGGTTTGCCGTTACGGTCGATTAAAAAATGGCTTGCAAAGGTTGCCAGATACGCCGGATCTTCCACCGGCAGGGCAAGCTCATCGTCAAACACCCCGAAATACCCGTAGGGCGCATACCGGGTTTCACCGGTTTTATGAATCTTTAAAACGGATTGGCCCATCAAAAGTGCCCGGCTGTCATCCTTGCGAACGGTAAATCCAAAAAATGCATTTATGCGGGAGGCGGCTTGAAAAACTGTTTTGCCCAGCCCCCAGCGGCCAATGTCGGTGGCCTCTTTGCGGGTGCGGCCGATGTTGCGCCAGAAATAGTAAAAATCATTTTTTTTGACGTTATCATCCAGATCATCATATTGCCGGGTATCGCCCTGCAGACCCCGGGTGCCGTAGTCCTCAATTAAGATATGCTCAAGGTTCTCCGCAGTTGATGGGGTTTGCTGCAGACCGGAGTGCCTGGCCTCTAAATGGGGCGTAAGTGTCTCCAGGTAGGTTTTTATGACTGATTGGGGATCGGACCTGCGACCGGGTCCGGCAGAAAACGAAAAGCCAATGGTGACCGGACCGTCTCCTTGAGCCGCGTCAAGGGAGTTCTGGATGGACTCGCGCACCAGCGCGTCCGTGATACTGCCGATGGCTTCGGTGGTGAAAAACTCACCTTCAATGGGATCGACATTAATTTCACCGGGCCGCATCTTGCGAAATCGCCATTGAGGAATCTGAACCATTTCTATGCCTGTTTCATGGTACCTGAATAATCACCCAATTGGCCCGCAGCAAAGTCCGAGATCAATTTGCTGAAATCAACTTGGAGCGATAATTGTTGTATTAAAACTCAGGCACCTAATTTTTTCAAAAATTTTTGGCTTAAGTATTCTTAATTCCAGGTGCTCTACGTATAGCAAATTCAGGATTTTTTCAACGTGCAAAATTCAGGTCTTAAAAAAGATTAGCGGACCGCTATTATAGTCCGTACCTTTACAGATGCATGCAAATTATATCAATCCGAATCAAATCGATTTTATTGCCTTTGCAATTGTTCAAGAAATATTCTAAAGAATGATTTCAAAACCGAAAAAAGGAGATTTGAACATGATTCATGTAATCGCCACTATCGAACTAAAGCCCGATTGCCGTGACGACTATCTGAAAATTTTAAGTGAAAACGTCCCCAAAGTTAAGGCCGAAGACGGGTGTCTGGCTTATGAACCAACGATTGACATCGAATCCGGCTTACCCTTAAAAAGCGAAATTCGGGAAAATGTCGTCACGATAGTTGAAGCCTGGGAGACTCTGGAAGCCCTGCATGCGCATCTAAAAACTGAACATATGGCTGCGTATCGGGAAGCGGTGTTAGACTATGTGGCGGGTTTAAACGTGCGGGTTCTGAAACCGGTATAGTTTGCCCTATCGTTGCATAAAATCTTGTCATCTTGCAATATTGAAATACTCGAGATGGTTAGCTTTTTCGGATCAGATGCTTGATGCTGGATACTTGATGCTGGATTTACAGAAGTCCACTATCGATGAGATCCAGAAACATCCAGTATCCAGAAACCAGAATCCAGGATCAGTTGGTATTCGCAATGAACAAGATCGAATTCGAGTGTTTATCGAATCTTGGTAGTCTGGTTTCTTCCCACGAACCAGTCGATCAGGTGTCTGGCGATGGTAATTTTAGGCGGGATGGAAGGCAGATTATCGGCCGCAAACCAGCCGGCATCGGCAATTTCGGATTGGTCGGCCTTGATTTCACCGCCGGCAAAATCTGCTAAAAAACCCACCATCAAGGAGTTCGGAAACGGCCAGGGTTGACTGCCGAAATAGCGGATATTTTTTACGCTGATGCCGACCTCTTCTTTGATTTCCCTGGCGACACATTCCTCCAGGGTTTCGCCCGGCTCGACAAAGCCGGCGAGTACGCTGTAGAATCCGGATTTAAACCGTTTATTGCTGGCGAGCAGCAGCCGGTCACCCTTGACGACTGCCATAATGACTGCCGGTGAGAGGCGCGGGTAATTTACCAGCCCGCAGGCGGGGCAGAATTTTGCCCGCTCTTGCGACTTGTCCTCCGTCGGGAGACCGCAGTGCCCGCAAAACTGATGGTTCCGGCTCCAGTCGACCAGCTGATTGGCGCGGCCGGCAATCCAGATCAACTCCTCTTCCAGCTGACCGAAAGTTTCCCGCAATCCTTTCAGCTGAAAGCCATTCATCACCTGGTTCTCAACCGGCAATTCGGCCGCATAGCATGCCCGGTCATCCAGTGTGCCCAGGTACTGGCTGCGAATCGGGGCCAGTTTGATCTGCGCTAAGTCCTCGGTACAGGGGACGCGGCGGCCTTTTTCATTTTCCTTGAGCAGCAGTCGGTCCCGCTGAAAAACAAACCACAGGGCCCGGGCAGATGGTGTTGCTGGGAATTTGAATGCAGGTTTAAAGGGCATGGTTATCGGTTCCAGGTTCAGCGCCGCCGCCGGCCAAAAAAGCGGCCGGTCCAATCGAAAAAGAAACTTCCTAGATTGATAGTACTATTATTGATCGCGGGAGCGGTTTTCAACCGCGAATTACTCGGCTATGGCATACTTATGTAATGAAGTTACATACAAGGGTTCACGGTTCAAAGGTTACAATCGATTTTTAAAGAAAAGGAAATGAGCTTCGTCAGGTTTCAGCCAGCGAAAGCCCTGTTGCATCATGCCCTTAATCTGATCCCGCTTTGTTCATTTTGCCAAAGTAGGTTTCCCGGATGCGGCGGGGTAGCTTGGGGTTGAAATTTTCTGTGAGAAAATCCTGAAATTCAGTCAGGGCATCGATGCGACCCTGTTCAAATTTTGCGGTCGCTGCATCACCATCTGCATGGTTCAGTTCATCCGTCGCATGGCCGAGTCTTTCTTCGATATATTTATACAAATCCAGTAAATAAACGTACGCCATATTCAGTAATACTTCTGAGTCTTAAGATCTATCTTTTTATTTAAATACTGCCGGGTTTTATATAATTCCAGCAACTGTCCCTCGTAATATCGTGCTGACGCCAAATCATTTTCTTTCGCGGCATCTTTATTGTTATTTTCTGCGGCTGCAATTTTATCACTAATAAAATTATGAATCGCAACAGAATATTCATTTGCCATGAAACTTAACCTTATCGATGTCCACAAACATGATGAATTCGGGTTTTTTCGAATTCGTCATTCATGCTTTCTCTTGATATTTTTCAGATATAAGCTGAAATCTTTGGGCTTCTACCTCATTGCCCTGGGCCGAGTAGATCCGGCTGATTTTTTGATAACAATCCGCCGCATTTTGTGGGATTTCCTGGGCCAGTGAAAGGTAGAGTTCCAACACTTCGCTGGTATTGTGACCGGATTCAAAACTGAGGTCGGCGTATTTCTGCTTGAGATAAGGATCGATACGGGTGTGACAGCTGCGGCATTGGTCCATGATCTCACCGTATATATAGCGGGCGTTGGTCCTTTCGCCCAATGCCTCGTGGGTCTTGGCCAGAGCCCGGGCGATGGCTTCATGCCATTCGTATTTTTTTGAAAATTCGCGATAAAAAGCCTTGGCTTCGACATACTTTCCGGCATGATAAAGGGTTTCGCCGCGCATTAAATAGCCGGCCACGGATTCGGCCAATTCTTCGGGCAGGGAAGCCAGCAGCGTTTCGGCCCGGTCAAAGCTTTTGGTCTCCCAGAATATTTCACACAATAGCTGGTAGGCCGGTAGAGCATCCGGATGGTTTTGCAGAAACGTTTCTGCGTGTCGGCTTGCTTCTTCGTATTTGGCCAGATTGAGACAGGCAGTGGCCAGCTCGAGAGGAATGTAACTTTGCGGGTCGTCAATTTCCTGCATGGCCTGGAAAAGATGTTCTGCCGCCAGTTCAAAATCACCCTGGTTCAATGCCAGATACCCGGTTTTAAAAGCGGCCGGGTAATTGCGATAGGATTCCTGGATTTCTTCGGGCAGGGTGCCGATCAAAGCCGTGAAATCTTCGTCATCCCGCTGCGGATCGACCGTCGCGTCCTCAGGTTCTTCCTCTTGATGCGGCATATCAAAATTCGGCAGGGTAGTTTGAATCCCTTCTATATTCGTCATAGCGAGCTGTTTCAGATGCTGTTCGAGTGTGGCTTTTAATTGATCATCCCGGGTCAATTCCAGCGCCAACTCTACATACTGGTGCGCGTCATCATTATGGCCGGCTTCCATCAGCTCCGTGGCCGTATTTTCATGCTCCAGCGCCAATTGCTCCTTGCAGCTGCTGATTTTATCCCGCAGGCTTTGCCGGTAACCGTCATCCCAGGGCGATGATTTTTCCAGCTTTTCAAGGGCGCGTTCATACTCAGTTATGGCCTTTCCGTAAGCCCCGGTTTCAAACAGCGCATCCCCTTTTCTATCATAATCCTCGGGATCTTTGCTTGAGAAAAAATTTAGTATGCCCATCTTTCTACTGTTCCATAATTCCATGAATGAGATGAGGAATCATGTTCAAATTATATCTGATACTCGGTTAGTTGTAAGAACTGCGAAACATTAACTATCTGCCGGGAATGATGAGGCCCGAATCCGCTTTTTGAATTCGACCTTGTTCCTGTTCCTGGTATCTTTTGACTTCTTCAATTAACTGGTCCATGGCCAGTTGCATGACCTCGGGAAACTTTTTAATCGCCTGCTGCAAATCTTTGGCCGGAATGTTATTCTGGATCGGCAGCGGGCCGTTGGGGGTGAGGATACTGGTATGCCCGACAAAAATAGTTTTGCGGCTTTTGTCCATTGAGCCGTCTGCCTTCACCGGTGTGAGGCGTTTGATAGTGCCGGTTTTAAGGTCGCTAAATGATTCCTCGGAGTAAAGATTTGATCGGTCGATTTTAAATTCAAGGTTGTCAGGCTGTTCATCCATCATGGTATATGGTCTCCTTTTAATTATCGGCGACAGGTAATGCTCACCTGCCGCTGCAACTTAGCAGATCAAAATCAAGAACGCAACCGTGTATAACCTAAGGTTTTTTGACCCGCTGTAAAGGGCTGGATGCGTGCCAAATAAATTCAGTTGCTGCGGGGAATATCACCAAAAATATTTTCCATTCAATGTTCGATCCGCCTAAGGAGGGCGGGGGGACACCCCCCGCACCCCCCGAATTAAATATTATTTTTTATTATCTTAACCATACAAGGCGGACAAGTGCTTGCTCGCCTTTGGCGAGTTGGACGTTCGATGTTCAGTCCTCTCTTCGTTCGATGATCAGTCTGTTTTCCGTCCGACGTTCATCTTTCAATCCAACTTGGCGCAGTTGACGTGATATGGTCAGCGTCTTAGTATTTTATATATGACCAATTCCGGGATTGGAGGTTATTATGAAAAAAAACCCAAAAATCACCCGCAGAAAATTTATGGCGGCTGCCGGTGGAACCATTGTATCGATTGGTTTGCCGGGTGTGTTTGTTAAAGCGATGGATTCGGAAAACAGGGCCCTGGCGGCTCAACTCAGAGCGGACGGTCGTTCTCGTATTCCTCCGGGCCAGCATGCCGTTAAAGCGATGCCCAATATGGGCGGAGTAAAAGGACCCGGAAATGTACCGGATTGGCGCCTGTCCATCGACGGTGAAGTGCAAAACCCCTTGTCATTAAGATTTCAAGACCTCATGAATTTAAAGCTGATGGATCTGATATGTGATGTGCATTGTGTCACCGGCTGGACCCTGCTGGATTCTCGCTGGCGGGGCATTCACCTGCAAACCATCATGGACCTTGTTAAAGTTAAAAAAAACGCCGGTTTCATTGTTTTTGAGGCTCCGGGAGACTACTCCAGCAGCATTCCTCTCAGTGCGGCCCGCAAAGATAATGTGATACTGGCCCACAGTTTTTCAGACCAAAATCTTCCACTGGAACATGGTGCTCCTCTGCGCGGCCTGGTGCCGGATCGCTATTTTTATAAAAGTGTTAAATGGCTTGAGAGGATTAGATTTGTCGTTGAAGATGAGCCGGGTTATTATGAAAGCGGGGGGTATAGTAATTCTGCCGATCCGTGGAAGGAGGAACGCTTCGATTAGAACGGGGTTTAAAAGGGCATCTTTTGTCCGAGTGCTGCGTTGCCCCGCAAAGCGGGATTCAGCATCAAATTTAAAATATTAAGGTGCATCACGAGCTGGCGGAAAATGTACTGTTCATCCCGCTTTCAGCGGGGCTCTCGGACAAAATCTACCCTTTAAATCCATGTTATAGCTCTATCCTTTACCACTATCTATGGGCAACAAGGCTATGAGTTTTAAGGCATTATCCCTTAACTTGGTATTTGATGTTTCCTTTGTGGTTATGCCTTTTCGTGCTGTTGACTCCTTCGGACGAGCTTGCCAATGGTCAGCCCCTGGACAATGATGGAAAATACCACAATTATGTAGGTGATTGCCAGAATGAGTTCCCGATTCTTGCCCGGCGGCAGCGAGAGGGCCAGAGCCACTGATATTCCACCCCGCAAGCCGCCCCAGGTGAGAATTGTGACAACTTTGGGACTAAACTTACGAAAGCGGCGCATGATCAGCACCGGGCCTCCAACACTTATAAACCGGGTCACCAGCAAAAGCGGTATTAATAAAACACCGGCGATGAAATATTCGCGACTGAAAGTCAGCGCCAACACTTCCAGGCCGATGAGCACAAATAGTACGCCATTGAGTACTTCATCGATCAGTTCCCAGAATTTGTCCAGGTGGTCGCGCACCTGATCGGACATCGCCAGCAGTCTTCCGTGATTGCCAATTAAGAGACCGGCTACCACAATGGCGATAGGGCCGGATATATGCAACTCGTCCGCCAGTGCAAAACCACCTGCCACCAGGGCCAGGGTGATTAGAACCTCCACCTGGTAGTCGTCGATACTTTTGAGCATCCAATAAGCGATCCAGCCGATAATCAGCCCGAAACCAACACCCCCCAGGGCTTCTTTGGCAAACAGGCCCATGACCGAGGCTGTCGTGACTTCCCGGGCGCCTGTGGCGATCTCCAAAAATATCAGGAAAATTACCACTGCCACGCCGTCGTTAAACAGGGATTCCCCGGTAATTTTTGTCTCAAGGCTTTCCGGTACCCCGACTTTTTTCAGAATACCGAGCACCGCAATCGGATCGGTAGGAGAAATCAGAGCCCCGAAGAGCAGGCAGTCGATCAGGGGTATTTCCATTCCCAGTATACCCAACACCCACCGGCTGATATAACCTATACTGAAGGTTGATCCGAGGACGCCTATGGTTGCCAGCATGCCGATAATCCATTTTTGCTTTGCCAGATCGGCCAGATTGACGTGCAGTGCCCCGGCAAACAGCAAAAATGACAGCATGCCGTGCAGCAGCGTTTCATCAAAATCGATATTGGCCAACAGCCGTTGAGCTTCTGCTTTCAGGCCGAAACTAAAAGGACCCAGCAGTGCCAGCCCCAGGGATACCAGCAACGCCATGATCATCAGTCCGATGGTGTTGGGCAGGCGCATGAAGCGATGGTTTAAATAGCTGAAACCGGCCGACAAAGTGATCAAAATAGCCAGGATATTGAACAGTTTCATGAGCTCTCCATTACTCCAGTGACCAGATGGATAAGCTAAATTCCTTTAGAGACAAACTAGATCATTGTCCTCTTGATGGGGTATTTCATTTTTTGGGTAACATCACAACAAACGGAATGCCAACCAACCCCATGGCGGCACTGATCAGATAGGTGGCATTCAAACCGATGCGGTCGGCAATGAAACCGACTACCACGACCACTGCCGATCGGGCAATAAAAGAGATCATCATAAACAGCCCGTTGGCCGCCGCCGGGCTGTGCCTGGCATTTTCCTGGACCAGGGCCAGCATTACGGGGGTGGTTGACAACAGGGTGAAGCCGACAACAAGCAGGGCGGCCACGCGCAGCCACCCGCCGGTTAAGGCGAAAAGGAACAGGAACAGCGGCGCTCCCAGCAGGGAGGCCAACAGAGTTTTCCGGCGGCCGAACCCATCGCTGACGGAACCGGCCGTCAGAACGCCGGCGACCCCCGCGGCTTCAAACAGGGTCAGGGCGATGCCGGCCAGCCACAGGTTGCCGGTTTCCATTTTGATATAGGTCGGCAAAAAAGCCGTCAGGGAGGCATGCATAAAACCGCGGGTGATCAGGATGGCTGTCAGGGGCAAAAGAACATGACGCAGGCTGCGCCATGTTTGCGGGATCGATAATTTACGCGTTGAACTCACCTGTTTGACCGGGACTCTTCGAAATTTAAAATATAACCAAACCGACGAGAGCATGCCAAAAATCATTACCGGATAAAAATCTTCCAGGCCAAAAAGGGAAACCGCCGCCACCGCCACCAAAGGGCCGACCGTCCTTGCCAGTTCTCCGCCGGTCATATAAAAACTCATTCCACGACCCTTCCGGGCAGCGGACAGATCCGCGACCATCACCGGCGAGGGCACATGAAACACGGAAACACTGATTCCGGTTATAAATAATAAAATTAGCAGCACCCCATAGCTTGGCGCCATCCCGATCAGGCTCATCGGAACAGCCGTCATGGCGGGGGCCAGAATAACAAAATAGCGCACGCTGGCGCGGTCAGCCAGCAAACCGATATAGGGATTGAGCAAGGCCGGAATTTGCATGATGGTTGAGAGAAAGCCGGCCTGGGTCAGGGACATGGACAGCTTTTCAATTAGAAGCGGCAGGAGAGGGGCCAGAAAACTCGAATAGACGTCGTGGATAAAATGGGCGATGGCCAGCGCCAGGATTTTTTCTGTTTGAAAACCGGCGTCTCCGACTCCGGAACTTTTATCTGTTGGTAATGCGGATTCTGATGCCATAAATTGATGCTCGAATCATTGTCGTATTTTCGGCAAAGACCATAGCAACTAAGATTTTGGTGAGATTCTGTCAACTGTAAAATTTCAATGGTTCCGAGGTTCAGCCTTTTCGGTTTTCGCTGGCAATCATCCACCCGCTAATATCATGGGCTGACACAGGGAACTCATCACCCCCCCCTCAATTTTCTCAGCCTTTGAAAATCAGAGAATTGAAGCGTACACCTATGATAAAGTTCCGATCCGTTTTAACCGAGGAACCTCTGAACTTTGAACCCTGAAGCCGGCTCCTTGAACCTCTCCAGGCCGACTCTTGATTAATTGATAAATGCACTTAGATTGGGTGGTATGTTCTGCCGATTATGAGCGGTGGTACAACTTCTGTCAAACAGGAGAAAAGTATCATTAATGATTAAAAATATCCTGGCAATCCTGCAACCCGGGATTTCTGCCGTTAATATAAAACCTGCAAAAAGGAGCGTGTGCGATGGCTAAAAAGGTTATTATCGATGACGATGAATGTATTGGCTGTGAAAGTTGTGTGGAACTCTGTGCGGAAGTATTTGCCTTTAATGAAGCAGAAGAGAAAGCAGAAGTCATTATGCCCGAAGGCGGGCCCGAGGACTGTATCGAAGAAGCGATGGATACCTGTCCGGTGGAGTGTATTCACTGGGAAGAATAAAAACTAGTTTCAAAACCTGCTAAACGACACCTTAAATTTAGGCCTTTTACATTTTAGATCAGTTAAGCTCATTTATCCGACCTACCTGATCTGCCCCAGTGAGGTCGTAGTTTGGCCGACCGGAAAAGCCCTTTCTTTGGCCCGCATCAGTAACAGACGCATGGTCGCTGACGATGCAAGGCTGCCCAGGGTCAAGCCCACCGCGCCAATCACCTGGCCCGGCGTGCCTAGCATGAGCAAGGTGAAACCGGCAACAACTATGGTGATCAGGAACATTCCATGACCGGTCAACACGGTTGTCGGCTTTTTGAGCCAGGCCGCCAAGCCTTCACTTTGGGCGCGGATGGCGACGCTGAGGGGAAAAAAAATCAGCGAGACAGCGGTCATACGCACGAGGCCAAGATCGGCGAGATCCAGTTTCTGGAGCTTAACATAATATAACTCTGCCAGCCCGGGCAGGGTGAATATCAGCGGCAACATCCCCAGGAGGGCACCGGCTGCCAGAGAAAAGCGAAGTGTGCGGCGTTCTTGCAGGGATTGTGGTGGAAATGCGATCACGACTGCCTGAATGCGGGTGGCCGCAAAGGACATGGGGTTTACCAGCCCCAGGGCCAGGTAGTAAATCGGCAGGATGCGGTCCGGATCGGGTGCCCGGGCAATAAATGCGGCAAGAATAATGGCTGAGGCCACCAAAAAATAGCCGCCCACCGACAGCGGGATGTTGAATATAAAAATTTCCTTCACACCGGGTGGTTTTTCCCGGCATGGTTCAAGAGACCGAATAAACGGGACTGCGAATATGCCTGAGACCAGGGCCTCCAATGCGACCGGGATTGTGAGACAGACCACGGCCCAGATCGGGCCCACCAGTCCCACAATGCAAAACAGCGGGGATAGCATGGCGGTCAGAATGATGCGGGCGATAGTTGCCATGCTGGCCTTGGCAGTAGCTCGGCCGACATACATGACCACAAAATAAGGTATCCGAAAGAAGAAAAGAAACTGCAGCGGCAGGCAGGATATTAATGTGATTTGGGCCGGTTGCTCAATGGAGGGCGGCAAACCGATAATTCGGCCGAACAGCAGATGAGACACAGCCGGGATACACAGGACAGCCTGAATACCAATGATCACCAGGCCGGTGGCCCGGATCATCAAGCGGAATTTTTGATATCCTTCACGGGTTTTAGCGTAGACCATGCCCGTCGTAACTGAACTGATGGCGAACATACCGAGAAAAAACATGACGGTGTTTGATTGTGCCAATCCGGCCAGGTTCACCGGACCACCGGGCCCCCTTGAGGCGACCATGGCTACAAGAGGATAGCTAAGGGCCTGAGAGGCAGCCTGAATTGCCAGCGGCAAAAAAAAACCGCTCAGTGTCCGGTATGTCGGAGAGGGTGATGAACTCAATCAAATTCTCCGATTAGCTTGACCTCTCGTTCGAGCCGGACGCCAAAACGATCCAGCACTCTTGCCTCAATTCGTCGAATCAAGGCATAAACATCGGCGGCTTTTGCGTTATCCGTATTTAGTATAAACCCGGCGTGCTTGGGACTGATCATGGCACCCCCGATCCGCTCACCTTTCAGACCGGCCTCTTCTATCAGGGCGCCCGCATAATATCCCGCCGGCCGTTTGAAGACACTGCCGCAGGAAGGATGCTCCAAAGGCTGTTTTTTATTGCGCAACGCCAGAATATCTGCCACCCTTGCCCTTAACGTGGCTGCGGCGGCTGTTTCAAAGTTGAATCGGGCCGACGTGATAACCACCTTGTTTAATTCCGGAACCTGACGGTAGCCGAAATTGATTCTGTCACGATTCACCTCAAATGGGGTTCCGTCAAATTCAAAGCCGCTGACCGATTCGGTGATGCCCTCGATTTCCTGACCGAAGGCACCGGCATTCATGCGCAGCGCTCCGCCGATCCCGCCGGGAATTCCGGCGAGCAACTCCATACCACCCAATCCTTTTTCTGTCGCGGCCCGGATAAGATTCATCAACAGGGTTCCGGCCAACACCTTTGCGAGATTTTTTTCAAAGGAAAACCCGCTTAGATTTTCAGCCAGATAAAGCGTGACGCCATCCCAGCCATTATCTGAAATCAAAAGATTCGAACCCCGCCCCAGGATAAAAAAAGGCAATTTATTGCCATGAATTAATTTAAGAACCCTCCCGACCCCGGATTCCGTCGTCGGTGCGACCCATACCGCTGTTGGTCCGCCAATATTGTATGAGGTGTATGGTGCCAAAAGCCTGTCGGTTTGCACCTCGCCATCCGCAATTTCGGATAGTTGTGATACATGCCTGTTGAGATCGATTTGCATTTGCTTTAATCCGATTTACTGCGCTTCCACCCCTGACAGGATTAAATCAATCTGCTGATCCGTCTCCGCTGACATCAGGTGATGGTTGATCGTATTTTTCCTCGATAATTGAATTTGTCGAACTGTCCGGCAAAGATTCATATGGGGTTGTAATAACCATAAACTTTTCAATTTAATCATAAAAATCACATGAAAGCAATTTGCTTTATCATGGGATCCTGCATGCTCCTAAAACCTTTCTTGGCGCTTTGATTGGTTTGTAAGAATCCGGCGGGAATTGCGACTTATAATAGATTTCGCTAAATTTTAAATTCTACCAAACCGAGGAATATCTCAATTGAAAATAACCTTGAACTTTGAACCCTGAAACTTTCAAACGTTTTTTTATGGAGATGAAATATGTTTCGCAATATTCTGTCAACAAATATAATTATTCCTCTGATGGTTCTTACTGTTATCCCGTTCATATCAGGCTTTACTTTCTCCAGGGCTATTGAGGAGAAAGGTAAAAACTACATCGTAGATTTGCACGGTGAGCACTGGGATGTGACCCAGGCCAAATCCCTTGGATTCGATCCGCAGTCGAGGATTATGGACTAGTTTGAAGTGGGAAGGCGGAATGCGGAAGTGGGAAGTGGGAAGTCGGAAATGGGGAAGGCGGAATGATGTAGCATGGGGCAGGGCGCTTAGCGCATAGGGTGAAGATAGAGGACAGAGGACGGATGACAGAAGACAGAGGACGGATGGCAGATGTCAGAAGGTAGATGACGGAGGGCCCTCCTTCGCCTTTCGGGCTGCAGAGGGCAGGCAGTTATCAGGGACATTTGAAGTTGGAATGACGCGATTTCGGGAAAATTGAATTTAATCCGCCTACGGCGGACGAGGGTTTAATTCCCCGCCCCTCGGAGCGATTATAATTTTCCGCTTGATACCCCGTTGCTTGCAGCGGGGTAGTTCATTGCATCCTATATAAATCGATAGAATTCCTTAATTCGTCATTCAGCCTTCGGCTCTCACAATTCCTTCCGACTTCCGCATTCCGACTTCCGAATTCCAGCTATCCTATTACCGAAAAACTGCTGTTGCGATTAATTTTGCGGTTGCGATGAAAGGCGGCCATATCAATGGTAAGGCCTAAATGGGGCAGCTTGTATTTTATCGGTGCTGCATCGTGATCATAGCCTTGCTCTACTTTACCGATCAGTTCGGCCATCATGCCGCCCACCACCGGCGCGGTTTTGAACTGGTTGCCGCTGGTGCCGATGGCCTGGTAATAGCCCTTTAAATCTGATTTATCGTAAATCGGAATCCAGTCGTCGCTGACATCGTATAGATCGACGATACCTGATGGTTGATTGGGAATCGGCAGCCCCGGAATTCGCCGTGCCAGTCGGTAGACTTGTGCTTGCCACTGGCTTTCGGATACCTGGTTATCGAAAATATCCGGATCCACCCAATCCTGGGGATCGCACGCCGGGTCGACACTTCCCGTCAAAATCATGTTACCGGCCTCAGGCCGATAGTAAGCTCCGATATCCGCATCATTGGTGTGATAGCCTGCTTCTTCCGGGCTGTAATCGTCGGGTGGGGGCACGACATGAACCTCGTGTCGCAGGGCGCGGGTCTTGATATTATCGTTGCCGCTGATTCCGGCCAGCTCGGTGATTTTAAAAGAGTGGGGGCCGCTGACATTGACGATGACAGGGGCGTCGATCTGCTCCTCGTTATCCAGGGTAACCCCCAGAACTTTCAGATCATCGCGTCGAATTTCGGTCACCCGCCGGTTGTATTTAAACGCGGCTCCCCGGGCCCGGGCCGCACATTCAACATTCTGGGTGGCCAGCTGCGGATCGCCGACATAGCCTGATTCAGGCGTGTAGCAGGCGCCCTCCAGCCAAACGCTGGAGCCATCCAAAAAGTGAGGATCGTCAGGCCGCCGGGGGGGATAAAATGAATGAAAATCAGCTATCGGTATCTTCTTTTGGAGTGTGGCCAGGTCCCATTCTTCGTATTTCACCCCAATGCTCTCGAAGTTATTCCTGACGCCGGGCCAATCAATCACCCTGTTTTTGATGAAGACCGAGCCGGTGTTGTGATACCCGGCCAAACCGCGGGGATCCTTGACCCCGATGTATTCGCGCCAGTGGTGCCAGTACCAGGCACTTTCGTAAGCAAGGGCTACGCCATCGCGGGTGGAGTAATAGAAGCGTACATTGCCGCAGGAATTTGAGGTTGACCCGGCGCCTGCCGCAGGTTGAAAATCAATGTTTAATGTGCGGTACCCATTTTTGCTCAGGTCATAAGCAATACAGCAGCCGATTATACCGGCACCGATGATGATTGCGTTGTAATTATCGGACATCGTTATATCTCCATCGAAATGGTTTTTATGTAATTTAAAACCTATACATTAACTCTAAAAATGAGCCAATTTTTTAAACAATATTTTAATAGATTAACGCCAAATTGGGGGATTGAGGAATTCAGGAATTGAAGGAATTCTATCTGTTTTAATTTATTGATTTTATCCATTAATTCCTCAATCCCTCAATACTTCAGATCTCTATAGCTTCCCGTCCCGTAAAAAAATCCTTTTTTGGTATACTCATTCACCAGATCCTGCTCAAAGTCCCGATTATCCCCGTTAAACGCCAGCCGCAATTTTTCCAGCAATTGTTCCGTCGGTCTCTGCCCCAAAAGCCGCCGGCGCCGGGTGCTGCGAAATAAAATCCGATCAGAGATTACCTGGGGCGGCAAATCATAACGCCGGGACCAGCGCAGCACTTTGGCCACATAATCTTTAATCAGTTTAATTTTATCGGAAATATCAAAGGGGCACTTGCCGAAAATTCCCGTCATGACTGAATACGCGACACCGGTAACACCGCCGGCGCCGATTCCCTCATAGGGGACCACCGGTAGTCCGGCGTTGTGAAACAGCCAGGGGCCGTTAATCTGGTCCGGGAAAAGATTGTTGGCAGGCCCACCGATGATGCGAACACCGGCTTTTGACAGCCGAGCCAGGTTGCGCCGGTTGAGTATATCCCGCAGGGCACAGGGGCAAAAGATATCTGCCGGTGTGTCGTATACATCATTCGGATCTTTTAAGAATAATGCCTGGCGGGTTGAAAAGGCTTTTTTGCATTCGGCTTTAAAACTGCTGCAGGTTTTAGCGTCGGGCTCTGCAATTATTACTTTGGTACCGTTTTCGATCAGGTGCTGCGCCAGACGATAGCCGACCTCACCGATCCCCTGGAGTGAAACGGTCAGACAGCTCAGCGGGGGGGCGCCCGGTAAACTTGCAGCCATGGCCTGCAGGCTTGGTAAACAGGCATCAGCTGTGACCAATGCGGAGGGGATGCCATCGCTATAGACGCCCATGGGAACCACTGTCGTGGGTGCCACCGGCAGGGCATATTTCTCAAGGTCGTTTAATGAAAGCCCCAGATCGGCCGACGTTACGATAAAACCCAACCGTTCAAAGGCAGCGAATATGGACCGCAACACTTTAGGTTTGTGACGCATATCACCATAGACCGTTATTTTGTTGCCGCCGCTGGGGGTCTGGACGACCTGGATTTTCATGGCCACCGCCAGGCTCATATCCATGGCGTCCGAAATGGCGGCTGCCCGATTCGGATAATTAATCCAGCGGATACCACCCGGTCCCAAAAAGCGAAATTTACCGTCGGCCCCATCCACGACTGCAAAAGAGGGAATCGAGGTATAGCAAACAAAATCCGGATTCCGGCCTTTCAACTCAAAAAGTGCCGTGTGGCCGCGCCAGTGAGGCTGGCTTGATTTGGGCAGTGCACTCGGATGACGAATCCAGCGCATGACCGTGCCGTCATCCATGGCTAACAGGCGTTGCGATACCGGTCCATCCGGCCGGGACGGCATCGGAATATCCAGAATGCCGGGCGGGGCTTCGCCTCTCAGTTTGGATTTTGCGGAATTCAGCGTTAGCGCACCTGCAAAAACAAAGAGCCGATCCCGCTCGCGGAACCAGCCTTTTTCTTCGGCGGCATAACCGTATGCCTGTCTGACAAACTGCAGATCTTCAGAATTCCCGGGATCCAGCCAGATGATTTTGCCGTTGGGGACCTTTATGACTCTATTGTCTTTTTTGGGCCGGACTACGGTTTGCATCATATTAATCCTAGGCCGGGCAGGCCGTAATTGAAAATTGAAGATTGTAAATTGAATATTTGTGGATGTCGCTGCGCTCCGTCTTTTAAAATATGGATAGAATACATGACTTCGACATTCGATATTTGTTTTTTTATAAACTCCCCAAGGCAGAATTCTCTCTTTCGATCAAACTGTTCGTTTCGGTGGCCAGCGGCCGGCCGACACCTGGTATCTAAACCGTCTGGGTTAACAATAACTAATTTCGGATTATTGGGAATGCTTGACCTAAAAATCATCGGCATTTCTTCAAAGTATCTGGCTTAAAAATTCCTTTGTACGGGGGTCTGCGGGAGATTCAAAAAACACCTTGGGCGGCCCGTGCTCGACGATGACGCCGTTGTCAGTAAAGTACATGTGATCGGCCAGTTCCCTGGCAAAGCCCATTTCATGCGTGACGAGCAGACAGGTCATGCCTTCTTCGGCCAGATCGCGGATGGTTACCAGGACTTCTTTAACCGTTTCAGGATCAAGCGCTGCCGTCACCTCGTCAAAAAGCATCACTTCCGGATTCATCGCCAGGGAACGGGCAATGGCCACGCGCTGCTGCTGGCCGCCCGACAATTCACCCGGATAAAAATCTTCTTTGCCCTCCAGGCGAACCTTTCTCATTAAAGCAAAAGCGCGATCTTTGACTTGTTCGGCGTCCTGCTTCAAGACGTGGATGGGCGCCATCATGATATTTTGCAAGGCTGTTTTGTGGGGGAACAAATTGTATTGTTGAAAAACCATGCCGACGATTTTTCTAAGTTCGAGTTTATCCAGGCGGGGGTCATGGACTTCCATGTCCTTGACCTTGATAGAGCCGGAATCGATTTTAACCAGCCCGTTGATACAGCGCAGCAAGGTGGACTTGCCGGAACCCGAGGGGCCGATGATACAAATTACTTCGCCCTCGGCAACATCGAAAGAAATGCCTTTGATAACCTGATTATCACCAAATGACTGATACACATCGGCGATATTGACGATGGAAATGTTATTCGTCTGGTCGGCAGTCGCAGGCATCCATTTAATCCTTTCAATTTTTTAGCGCGAATTTGCTTTCGAGGCGAATGGTCCACCTGGCAATCGGATAGCAGTAAGCAAAAAACCAGACCAGTACAAAGCTGTAGATGGGCACGAGCAACTCGGGGCGACCCTCGGCCGCCAGCACCTGTCCCGCCAACGTCATGACCTCTTCCACGCCCACGATGGAGGCCAGAACGGTGGCCATAGTCAAAATAGCATAAAGGTTCATCCAGGGCGGCAGCATGCGTTTATAGCACTGGGGCAGGATGATCAACCAGATTTGCTGGCGACGGGTGAATGCCAGGGATTCTGACGCCTCCCACTGGCCGGATGGAATGGAATTAACTGCACCACGGACAATTTCAGCCACATTAGCCATGACCGGTAGAGAAAGGCCGATGACGGCTTTGATCCAGTCCGGGAACGGAATACGCAGTCCGCCGATCGTGATTTCAAATGGGAGCATAAACATACAGTAAAACAGCAATACCAGCCAGGGAGAGTTTCTGAAAAATTGCGTCAGAAACCTTGAGGATAACCGAACCGGCGGCAGTACGGAAATTTGCAGGACGCCCAGGACTGATCCAAATACGGTGCCGATTGCCATGGACATGAAGCTGATCAGGATATTAAAACCAAAACCCTTCAAGAGCAGCGGTGTCCAGGCTAGAATCGTCTTAATGGTGGAAGGTTGATCGGTTCCGTTTTGAACGCCGGCGGCAAAAGCGCTGGCACCGAAAAATAAAAACAGCCACATCAGGTGAATTGCGCGTATATGACCGACGGGCAGTTGATCCAATTTTTGATCTGCGCTCGAAGTGTTGGTCTTAGCAGGCCCAATCGGCAGCAACACTGCCAGTTCATGCTTGGGATTCAGCCGGGGCGCGCGCCTTTTGCTGTTGCTTCTGAGCATTTATTGACTCCCGTAGCCCGGTATTTTGATGGCGCGTTCCCAGCGGTTCATGGCCCACACCAGAATCCCCACCAGGGTCACGTAAGCTACCAGCAAAAAGGTCATCATTTCTCTGACATTGACATTGTCGCTCCAGATTTGACTGCTGACATAAAGCATTTCAGGCACGGCAATGGCAAAAGCCAGGGTGGTGGTTTTGACCAGATTGACCAGATTATTATTCAATGCCGGCAGACAAACCCGGAACGCCAGCGGTAAAACAATATGGATGTAGGCTTTCAGGCGGGTGTAGCCCAGCGATTCGGCGGCCTCAATGGTAGAGATAGGTACTGCTTCAATGCCCGAGCGAAAAATTTCGACATTGAAAGAGCCGGCAAAAAAAGAAAGCGATATTACGGCCCAGGCGAAATTGCCCATAATCGGCTCGTATCCGCCCCAGTCATTTTGCACTTTGGGCATCAGGCTGCCCAGGGCGAAGTAAAAAAAATAAAGCTGGACCAGGGGCGGAGTGTTGCGGAAAAATTGGATATAGCCCTGCACAATGCGGCGGGTCCACTTCAGCCGTGAACCCTGCAACCAGGCACCCACAACGCCGATGATGACTGATAAAATCAGACACACCGCTGAAAGCCAGAGGGTGGTCCAAAACCCATTCACCAGACGGACCCGGTCGAAAGAGTCATATATAAATGTAAGGTTTACGCCGGTTTCATCATAAAGCCATCGAAACCAGTCAAAAAAAGCTTGCATATTTGCTTCCGCAATGGTTCAGCGGTTCAGGGTTCAAGGTTGGCGTTTTCTCCGCGTCGTCGATAGGATTTTCCTGCTTCGAAATATTCAAAATGCCCGAATGACATGCACTTATCTTCCCAGCGTGGCGCGGCTAGGTGGTTTCAGGCTACAATTTACTAACCAACAGTTTCGGTTAGGCCCGGAGCCGTAAATCCTGAACCTTTGAACCTTGAACCCTGAACCCTTTTTTTCTGACTTATTTTTTACCGGAAAATATTTTGTTCATTTTAACGGCAAAAGGTGTCGGAGCAATGTCATATTTCATTTCCAGTTCAATGATTCGACCGCTGGCGTGCCATTTCATGATCATTTCAGACATCATGCCGTAAAAACGATATTCACCATGTTTAACGGCCAGTCCCCATGGCGCATCATCCATCGTGGGAAGTGGCATCTCGTAATCAGCCCATTTAGGATCCTGCAATTTGGCGATGATAAATGAATCGTCATAAACAAAACCGACGCAACGTCCCTGCTGCAAGGCATTGAGAACTTCTGCAGTTCCTTTGAAAGCAACGATACTGGCTCCGAACTCCTTGGCGGTTCTCTTATTGTAAAATGCCCCCTGAATGCCGCAAACCGGTTTGCCGCGAAGATCTTCCCAATCTTTCAGCCCGGCTTTTTTGGTTGCAAAGACGTTGGTGCCGGATGAATAATAATTCGGTTGTAGGATGAATACCATTTTGGCTCGATCGGCCCGGTCGGTCATCGTGGCAATCATCAAATCAATTTTTCCCTGTTTGAGAAATTCCATGCGGTTGGAAGCCACCACCGGGACCAACTCCAATTTAACCCCGAGCATGTCGGCGACATCCTGCGCCAACTCGGGTTCGATGCCCACGATTTTACCGCTGGTGTCACGAAAGCCGTAAGGTTTGTAGTCTGCCTTGACACCGACAATCAGCTTCCCCCGTTTTTTAATATTATCGACTACGTCGGCCTGAACGGACTGGCCGGCCATAAAAACAGCAATTAAAGAAAATACCAGGATTCTAATCAGTTTGAAATTCATAACGACCTCCTTTTTGAAAAATTAATTCGTGCCGCTCCAATACTACTAACTTCTGGTCATGGCATCGTTTGCTTTTTTTTGCAACCCTATTAATTAATGTCAAGTCTAAAAAATAAATTCAATTCACTCCGCAAATTTTTTGCAAGTGTTCATACGGCTCGAGCAGTTGATGGTTGTAGCCGATGATTTCGAGTGTCGATATAGTAAATATAATTAAATTCTTACACAAATATCGCCAAAAAAAGACTCAAGCTAGGGCAATTATGTGCCGATAAATTCCATGATTAAAAAAACAGGGGTGAATTCATGTAATTAATTGAATTTATATTAATTTGTTCGTTTCGGGGGCGAAAATATTGCAAATAAGGAGAAAAATCATGGAGGCAGAGGACTTTTACAGGGTCATCAGCGAATTTGACTTTATTTGTGACGACATTGACGAAATTAAAGATTGCCTTAGCCTGACAAAAACAGAGGATCATAAGATTTCGCAAGCCATCATCTGTCTTGAAAAAGCAAAGAAAATTTTAACTGATCTTTTTCCGAATATAAAATCTTTAACCGAGGATGTGCGTGAAGATCTGGAAGAAGAGTTCGCGGACATGTGCTAATTAATCCGCCCTGGACGATAGGACATCCAGAGTGATCAAATATTTTTTGAAAACTGAAGAACGTTTTTAGATTCAAGCTCCGGCGGAGTAATTAGGGGCGGGGATTTTGGGACGACCCGCCAACTGAAACAGGCAGGCAGCCACCATGGTAGCTAAGATCCTGGCCTTGCGCCACAATTTTGTAGGCCACAAGTTGTTTGTAATATCTTTCAGAAAGTTTATACAGGATGACTGTTTTACTTTGTCGTTATCCGTTTCTTTTGTATTCCTGCTGTCAATTATCCCGTTTGCGACGTTAAGTATCCTGCTTGTCGATTTTTTTCAGAAACTGTTTTTTGCCCACGCAAATTGGACCGGACAGATTACTGAAATGCTTGCTGATGAAATGAACCAGGTCATCCCCTTTGTCTCCAGGGAGTGGATGAAATCCCATGTGATCAACTCGGATTCCCACGGTTCATTTAGAGTCATCAATTTTTTGATGCTGCCGATTATCAGCGGTCTTATTTTTAAAGCACTAGAGACATCCTACCGCAAAATTTTCCAGTTGCCGGCGCGCCATCTTTTGTTTGGACAGGCTGTTTACGTCATCATGAGCATATTTGCCGTGTTGCTGTTTTTCATATCCAACTTTACCTGGATTATCCTGTCCACTTCGGTTACCCAATTTTTAAACACGATCAACAAAACCCCTTATCTTGACAATCTCTATCAGTTGGCGGTAAATTCGGCAAATTCTCTGCAGATTAACGGAGCCTCGGTCTTGGTCTTGATCGGATTTTTTCTGGCCACCGTTAAGCTCTTTTTGAATGTTAAAATTAAGCTGCGTTATCAAATTCTAGCGGGGCTTATTTTTTGTATGTTGTGGATACTTGCCCGTAATTTTTTTGGTTATTACGTCCAGAATGTAACAGAAGTTAATTTACTCTACGGTTCGCTTTCCTCGGTTATTCTGATCTTGATGTGGATTTTTTATTCTTCGATGGCCCTGCTGTTTTCAATAGAGGTCCTGCACGTGCTGCACTGCGGCAACTGGCAATATCGCTGGTGGTAAGCGTTCGTGTTGCGTGTCGCGAGGCGCGGGATGTGGGCTGCGGGCGGCGCGAGGTGCGTGTTGCGGGGTTTTGGGCATAGAGCATAGGGCAGAGGGCAGGGGGCAGAGAGTATCGCGTAGATGGCAGGATTCGGGTTGCGAGGTGCGGGTGTATCGATTTCGGATGTTGAATTGTTGAATGGATCGTATCCAAATAAAAAATCATGCTGCGATGCCCCTTGCAAATTTACTATAATTCGCTTCTGCAGCTTGGTGAAAAATCTCAATTAAATCCTCCAAAGCGTATTATTAGCCACTATCTCCTTAGAATTTGACAGTGGTTTCCAGCACGCCAACTCTCCAATACATCATTATTGTCCTTCCATTGGTATGAAAAACCGGATATTGGCTTGATTAATTTCCTAAAATATAGAATATATTAAGCCAACAACTCCCGATTGGTTGATGGTTAATTATTGATTTCCCTCTGGTATGCCGGACAGCTGAAGTCTTACCAGAATAAGCCGTCAATTGTATGATCAGATGGAAAAATTCGTGATAAATTGAGGACCGTAATATGAACAGATATTTGCGAAGTGCGATCCTGATATACCTTGTGTTGACTTTTTTCGGTTGTACCGGTGGCAAACCTACCCGATGGGGCCACTTTCACGGTGATCCATCGAACCAGGGCTTTCAGTTAATTGACAGTGGTTTCGCTCTTTCCTCGAGCTGGATTTCAAATCCATACAGAATTACCAGTTCCTCACCTGTTATCGGGCTGGACTTCCAGCGGCGGGAAGTATTATACATTGGTACCACAAACGCTAAATTAATCGCGATCAGGTCAGAGGATGGGATCGGAAAATGGCAGCGGTCCCTGGGATCCGCTGATTCTAAAGCCAGAATTGTGTCATCCGCATCGGTTTCAGATAGGGGCGATATCTACGCCATCACCAATCGTGAGACCGATGCCGGAAGGATGCAGAGCACCCTGCACAAAGTCGATCAATTCGGCAATCCGAAATGGTCATACGCATTTCCCGACAACGGGTACACCACCGGATCTCCCAAGGTGATTACATCGTCCAGCGGCACCCTGATTTTCATCTATGTGTCGGTCGGCATGGTCGATGACATACAGGGCGAATTGTTTGTTCTGCGTGATGATGGTGTCCAGGCGAAACTGCTCGATCATAAAGCGCTTGGAATATGTCGATTTGACATTCCAGGGGCCCGGGTGAACGTTGATGATGTTTTGAGCAATTTAAACCAAACCTGGGACCTGATTGGTGAATTTCCCGTAAAAAATGATGCGGGAGATGTTGTCCTGCCGGACCGTTTTGTCGACCCCACCCCAGCGGTTGATACCTTAAAGAAAAATCCTTTGATTGCCATTGCGGACAATCTATGCAGCATTGGTGTGTTTGAATGGAACGGGGCCGAGTTGTCCGTGCTCTGGCGTCAGGAGCACGGCTTTGATAAACATTCCTCCACAGCAATTATATCCAGCGGTTTGATGGTATTCGGGCGACGGGATGGGAAAGTCTTGGCCTACGATGTGCAAACCGGTGTCAAAATGTGGGAGTTTGACGCCGGCCAGGCTGTTTTGGCTACCCCGGCCGGATCCCCGGGCAAGTTGGTTTTTGTAATGGCCAAAGACCACCTCCTGGCAATCAATGCAGCCGACGGCACGCTGCTGCATGACGCCAATTTTGCAGGGAAATTACCCTTACTGGGGTCCACGCATTCATCCCCTGCTGTCACTGCTAACCTGGTTTATGTCTCGTCCTTTGAAATGTTATCCACGACTTATGATCTCAAGACACGGGCGTCTGATACCAATTTCCAGGGCAACGGGCTGTCATCAGTTGCCATTGGCCGGGATGGGGCCGTTTACGGTGTGGCTGTTGACGGCACCATCCGAAAATATGCCGGGACGGAATGACCTGAAATTGGAATGTGGAATGCGGAATGTGGAAAATAAGAAAAAGCACAAGGCGCAGTGTGCGGCCTACGGGAAATGCTATATGGTGCAGGGCTTTAGGTATAGGCTGCTAGGGATTGCAAATGTCGAATGATCCGCCTTCGGCGGACTGAATGTCGAATTAAGGAATTCGATCGTTTTTTTTGCGATGCAATATATTCTAATTTTCCGAAATCGAGGATTTTTACCTTCCCCCTTCCGCATTCCCACTTCCGACTTCAAACTGGGTCCTTTTCCTGCGAAACAGCGGGACCCGATGGCTTAAGCAGATTTAATATCTCATCCCAGTCCTTGACAATCTTTCCATCCTTGCTTTCTTCAAAAGTATATCGATGCTCAATGTGTTTTTTGGCTGCCGAAATCAGGGCGGCTGATCCGATAACGGCATACAGGTGTACACCTCTTTTATCTAATTTTTTAAAGGTATTGGGACCTTGCCAGCGCAAAACGGCTGATTTTGGAAAGTCTTTCCTTGCCAGCCACCGTTTGCTGATGTCTTTGCCGACATAGCGGCTCAGGTAGATGACCTGATAATCTTGGCTGAGGGCTTTGACGACTTTGCGGCTATCTGCCTGGAGTTTTTCTGAAAATATTGTATCTTTAAAAGCCCCTTCGACGTCGATGATGATCGCCTTCTCGCTCTTGCCCATGACAAGGATTAGCCCCGACGCGCTGATTCCGTCTGCGCGTGCAGTTATTTCCTTGAATCCCGGACTTTGGGGGATGTATTTAAAATAGCCGTAGCCGTCAGCGCCGGTTAAAATCTTTTTTAAATGGTTATCATCCAGGTAAAGGTCCACAAGGCGGCCACCCTCTGAAAAGATACGCCCTTTGGTCAATACCTTGATCCGGATCGGTGTTTGAACGGTTGTCACTCCGTCAAACACGACAACCTCAGCGCGGGTACCGGTGACGGAGGTCAAAATCAAAGTGCCGCTGAAACAGACCGCCAACATCAATTTGTTGAAACTGAGATTCATACTGCGCTAATGCTCTCAACTTGCTCTTACCCTAAATGATCGTAAACAAAATGGGATAGTTTTTTATCACTCAGATATTACGATCGATATTCAAGTAATGGACCCAAAGTTATAATTCACTTATAGGTGAGTTGTAATTGTCCATTTTAAATCCCATTTTGTTTACCCTGCGGGAAAGCCGATGCCACCCCATCTTCTGCGTTGCCAATGGTTCAGGGTGGGCTACTACACCCTCGCCATTGGACGCCTTGAAGCTGGGGTAACCTCGACTTTCGCTCAATTGGGGTCTTATTTAGTATTATGTTCACTTCGCGCTAATTTTCATGCACGATTCATGTAATACCTTAACCAAAATAATACACAACCTTAAATTTGGCTATATCAAGATTCCGGATTGAGAACATCGCAATCAAGCCGAGGAGGCCGGATAAAAATGAGGGTGGCGTCATTATTTAGGAATTCTGGGATTAAAAAATCTAAAGTTAGACGTAATCCATATTGAATTCCGCAATTCCTCAATTCCTAATTCCCCGATTTGTTGTCCTGGTATTCCCTTGCCATTGGAAGATAGGGGACGTCCTTTAGTTATTTAGTTTAATAATTAATGAGTCTGTGATAAAGTCGAATTATGCCCAGAAAATCAAGGATAGATGCGCCGGGAGCATTGCA
>CACVKW010000537.1 GCA_902749685.1 Olavius sp. associated proteobacterium Delta 1
CGCTTTGTACAAGTCTAAATAAAATTTTTGGTAAGCTGGAAAAGCAACAGTATCCAAATTTTTTATAACCGATAGATTTGGATTTTTAATAATTTTGTTCATTGCTGTCCAAAATAATTTGAAAATCAAATACTGCCTTTAATAAAAACAGGCAGTTATAAACGGGAAATTAGTGATTTAGAAATCAGGTTGTA
>CACVKW010000538.1 GCA_902749685.1 Olavius sp. associated proteobacterium Delta 1
TCATTGAAAAAAATCCTCCTTGTATGTAGGGTGGTTGTTAATTTCGCCAAAAACAAACAATTACCGGCAACAAGGAGGACGTCCCATGGTACGAAATGCGAGCCTGTTTAGTCAACTGCTTAATTTGATCAACCGTCAACGGTTTTATGAGTTGGTTTACAGACATCATTCTGAACGTTACGCTAAAAGATTTAGTTCA
>CACVKW010000539.1 GCA_902749685.1 Olavius sp. associated proteobacterium Delta 1
AACAACCACCCTACATACAAGGAGGATTTTTTTCAATGACTCGTTTTACAACTCATTATATGACTCATTCTAAACTCGTTTTTGGACAAGAGTGATAATA
>CACVKW010000540.1 GCA_902749685.1 Olavius sp. associated proteobacterium Delta 1
AAATCGTAGAAGAATCCAACGGTCTTCATTGGCATCAGTGATAGCGGCCATTGTACAAGGCCGCCTGAGCGGTAGCGGTAGCGGAGGTGAATAGAGTTTCAAAAAATGTGAGCGGGTGCTGCCCTTGGCGCCTGGCCGTCATGAG
>CACVKW010000541.1 GCA_902749685.1 Olavius sp. associated proteobacterium Delta 1
AGTCGGCAACTGTTACATGTGCCCGCAGCAGCAATATATTCATAGGGTTGACGCTTTTTAAAAAACTTGCGTCTTTTCAGGGTTTGGCCGGCAGGGCAGGTAAAGGTATCAGTTTCAAC
>CACVKW010000542.1 GCA_902749685.1 Olavius sp. associated proteobacterium Delta 1
AATAAACCCTATAGTTGCATAAAATTTTGAAATCCAACTTCGCTGCTGCAATGAAGACCATTGAAAGTATTGACTGATCCTGGATTCTGGTTTCTGGATAC
>CACVKW010000543.1 GCA_902749685.1 Olavius sp. associated proteobacterium Delta 1
AGGCATAACCTGATTTCGAAATCACCAATTTCGCGTTTATAACTGCCTGTTATTATTAAAGGCAGTATTTGATTTTCAATTTATTTTGGACAGCAATGAT
>CACVKW010000544.1 GCA_902749685.1 Olavius sp. associated proteobacterium Delta 1
GGTGTTCCCGCTTTACAACAATCGGGGTTCGATTGTGAACCTGTACGGCCGCAATATCGAGGATGATAACGGGGTGTCACATTTGTACCTTCCGGGATCGCGGTCCGGACTGATCAATCGCCAGGCGGTCAAACGCTCTCAATCCATTCATTTAACCGAATCCATCATCGATGCCCTGACGCTTTATGACCAGGGCTTTAAGAATGTGATGCCCATCTACGGGGTCAATGGTTTTTTGGATGATCACCTTTCTTTCTTTAATCGCAAAGTCAAGGAAACCTATCTGGTCTTCGATGCCGACGATGCCGGCCGTAAAGCCGCAGAGTCCGTATCACTGCGGTAAAAGAAAAAGGGATTGCTTCCTATCCGGTGGAGCTGCCGGATAAAGACGTCAATGTATTCTTCAAACGCCACACACCCGAGCAGTTCGAGCAGCTTCTTAAAAAAGCCAACCCTAAGTCCCTTGAGCAGTCCGACAAAGTGAGAAAGCGAGTGCAGAGCCTTTACAAGCAAACCGATCACGGTTTTATCGTGGGTTACGGCGAGCGGCAATATGAAATCAAAGGTATCCAGCGGGGCGACACCCAGCTTAAGGCCACCGTCAAGGTATCCAAGGACGTTCAGGGCAACCTTCCTTTTGAGCTGACCACCATTGATCTTTACTCGTCGCGTTCCCGGAGCTGGTTTACCAGGCTGTGTGCGGATTTGTTTGAAGCCGCCCAGGAGCTGATCAAAGAGGATTTAGGCCGCATCCTGACGCTGGTTGAAGAATACAAACCCAAAGAGAAAAAAGCCACCAGGCAGGAGTTGACAAAAACAGAAAAACAAGAGGCATTCAAGCTGCTCAAAAGCAAGGATATATTCTCTGAGATCCTGTCCGATCTTGAGACCATGGGAGTAACCGGCGAACAGACCAATAAGCTTGTGGGGTATCTGGCGGCCGTCTCCCGCAAGCTGGATGAACCCTTGTCCGTTTTGATCCAATCCAGAAGCGCTGCCGGAAAGTCCACCCTGCAGGATGCGATCTTATCCCTGGTTCCGGAAGAAGATTATGTCAAATACACGCGGATAACAGACCAGGCCTTGTTTTACAAGGATGAAGACTCGTTGGTCCACAGGATCCTTGCCATCGAAGAAGAAATGGGCATGGGCGGGGCAGCCTACTCGATCAGA
>CACVKW010000545.1 GCA_902749685.1 Olavius sp. associated proteobacterium Delta 1
ATTGAAAGTATTGACTGATCCTGGATTCTGGTTGCTGGATCCTGGATGTCGTTGAAATTCACCGATAGTGTCCTGTTAGATATCCAGCATCGAGTATCAAGCATCCAGCATCTGCCCGGAAAAAGCAACGATC
>CACVKW010000546.1 GCA_902749685.1 Olavius sp. associated proteobacterium Delta 1
GCGCACATTCTTTTGCGCAGCTCTGAAATGGGTCTTTCCGGTTTCATGCGCCGGCTACTGACCGGTTATGCTGTTTCTTATAATCGTCGTCACCGCCGCCGGGGCCATTTATTTCAAAACCGCTATAAGTCGATTGTCTGCGATGAAGATGCTTATTTTACAGAACTGGTGCGATAC
>CACVKW010000547.1 GCA_902749685.1 Olavius sp. associated proteobacterium Delta 1
ACGTCCGTTATATATTTACATTTTTACAAGCTTTTAAGTTGAGACACTTTAAATGATATTCGATATTTATCAACTTCCTATCAGTTCTTTTTGTATCTGTTTTAGGTTTGGAA
>CACVKW010000548.1 GCA_902749685.1 Olavius sp. associated proteobacterium Delta 1
AATTAACAACCACCCTACATATAAGGAGGATTTTTTTCAATGACTCGTATTATTACTCACTTTATGACTCATTCTAAACCCGTTTTTGGACAAGAGTGTG
>CACVKW010000549.1 GCA_902749685.1 Olavius sp. associated proteobacterium Delta 1
CAGCCGCATACCATCCAGTTTGGTGCTGGCTGGCGTGCTAAATGCTTTGATTACAGAATCAGCCGTTATCAGACGGCGCACCCTAATCTCACATAAAATTAGATGCTCTGTCTGATAACGGCTGATTATGTAAGAAGCTGCATTTAGCATGACAGCCGGCACCATATAAAATAGACATGCGGCTTCCTTTTTTTATTGG
>CACVKW010000550.1 GCA_902749685.1 Olavius sp. associated proteobacterium Delta 1
CATCTAATTGAAATTATGGGCAAATCTATATTTATCAAGAAAATGCAATATTTAAACGTATTATCAATAGGATAGAAAAACTCACAACATAATAGCAGATAGCA
>CACVKW010000551.1 GCA_902749685.1 Olavius sp. associated proteobacterium Delta 1
AACAAAGAAAGATGCTCATCGAGAAGTCCGTTGACACCGTAAATGGGGACCACATTCTTAAAGCCCTGGTCATAAAGCGTTAACGCATCGATGATGGATTCTGTCAGGATTATGGTCTGTGACCTTTTCACTGCCTGGCGATTGACCAGACCCGTGCGACGACCCGGCAGGTAAAGGTGTGTCACGCTTGTCGCGGCGTAGCGTTTACGCGAAGCCGGATCATCCTCGATGCTGCGGCC
>CACVKW010000552.1 GCA_902749685.1 Olavius sp. associated proteobacterium Delta 1
GAGACATCCAGGCACATTTTTCATCGCTGGAGCAAACTCAACAAGGTAGCGGCACGAAAAAAGGTATCTTTGCCAAAGAAGCTTTTAGCTACAATGCGGAAACCGACACCTTTACCTGCCCGGCCGGTCAAACGCTGAAAAAATGGAAAGAACATTTGCACAAGCCACGCGCTATGGATACCAACGCGCACGCTGGCGAAGGCTGTGGCGCGTTCAAATTCAAGCGTACCTGACGGCTGCGATTCAAAACATTAAGATTCCCTACTTCTTTTTGACCGTTACCGAATCACGGCCTTCGATGGGCTGGCCGTTCACTGTCGTGCCTCTCAGAATGCCCACTTCATCACCAGGCTGGAAGCCTGTCCTTCCGGTTCGGAAAAAGGCGATCAGATCATCGAAGCCGTCACGGTTCACATCCGCGCCGCGCCTCAGACAGAAGGCTCGACTCTGCTCATCACCCGTCGGACCAAAGGTGAGGGAGTTTCTATCCACGGCTTCCAGTGCATCAAAGTCGGCGGTCGATAGGATAGCCACGGGGACGAGACCCCACTTCCGGGGAACGATGGCGTTTTTGCTGGTGAACGGCCGGATGTCGATGAACACCTCTATCTGAGTCGCACCTGGACTCCCGGGCTCTACGATCTTGCCGTCCGCAATGAGGTCCCCGTCTCCCCGCAGGCCGTCCACCAAATGCAGGGTGACGACGTTTCCATTGATCTCAGCACCGGTCTGGCCGTCGTAGAGGAAATCGTACCAGTGATCAGTCGGGTCAGCTGCGGTTGGAGCGTATTTGTAAAATGTCTGAACCTGTCCAGGCAACAGGAGGTCGACGGTCGTGGCACCGCCCACTCCAACACCATCGACGATGAACTTGAAGAATCCGTACGGGAAACCAACACCTCCCGGGGCATCTCCCGGTGACGGGTTGGTGATAGCCTGAACCCTCGACAGAATCCCTGTTTGTGAGACGAGGGTTACGTAGCTTCCATCAACGGCATTCGGACGCGAGGCGACATTGTCCTGCTGACTGTCGAGGGTTCCGTCGTTGTTTCCATCACCACCGTTGGGCGCACCATCCTCCACATCATCACTGACACTGTCCGAATCGAGGTCAACGATGTGAGCGCCTGCCGGTATGGTGACATTGTCGCCAATGATGATCCCATCGTCGATCTGAGCATCTATCCCGACAGTTACATTGTCTCCAAGAATGACATCGCTACCCACTTGAGCCAACGGCCATACATTGCAGCCGCTGCCGATGATTGAGTTGTCACCCACGCTCGCACGCAGCCCCACCCAACTGTCACTTCCGATGACGGTGCCAGCGCCTACAGAAGCCCAAAATCCGATAGTAGCCCCATCCTCGATGACTGCCCCGTCGCCAACCTGGGCTCCATCCCTGACTGTAACATTGTCACCAATGATGACTCCATCGCCGAGATCCACGTTGGCCCCAACGTCTGCATTCGGAGAAACGCAGACATCTCCGAAGCCATCACCGTTGACGTCCGTCTGGCCAGGATTGTGGACCGTCGGGCAGTTATCCACGCCATCTGCTACCCCATCACCATCCTGATCAGGACCTGCAAAAAACACAAACGCCTGCCCCTGGACGGAGTTGCCGGCCACGTCCTTGAATATCGCCGCCACTGCGATGTCGGGCACAGAATCACCTTCTAGATCACCCACACCGGCCAGCGAGGAGCCGAAGGAGGCACCAGACTGCGGGCTCGGGTCATCCAGCGTAAGCAGCACGGAGCCGTCTGCGCCGGAAAACACAAACGCCTGCCCCTGGTCGGTGGTGCCGGCCACGTCCTGCGAGCTCGCCCCCACTGCGATGTCAGGCACCGAATCACCGTTGACATCACCCGCGGCGGCCACCGCGATGCCGAAGAGGGCATAGGCCTGCGGAGTCGGGTCATCCAGCGTGAGCAGCACGGAGCCGTCTACGCCGGAAAACACAAACGCCTGCCCTTGACCTGAGTTGCCGGCCACGTCCTGCGAAAACGCCCCCACTGCGATGTCGGGCAGCGAATCACCGTCGACATCACCCACACCGGCCAGCGTGTAGCCGAACCGGGTGTTGGGCTGCGGGTTCGGGTTGTCCAGCGTGAGCAGCACGGAGCCGTCTGCACCGGAAAACACAAACGCCTGCCCCTGCTCGGTGTTGCCGGCCACGTCCTGAAAGCGCGCCCCCACTGCGATGTCAGGCACCGAGTCACCGTCGACATCACCCACACCGGCCACCGCCCCGCCGAGGTAGGCAGAAGGCTGCGGGTTCGGGTCATCCAGCGTGAGTAGCAGGGAGCCGTCTGCGCCGGAAAACACAAACGCCTGCCCCTGGTCGGTGGTGCCGGCCACGTCATTCATGATCGCCCCTGCCGCGATGTCAGGCACCGAATCACCGTCGACATCACCCACACCGGCCACCGCGACGCCGAAGTGGGCATATGGACGCGGGTTCGGGTTGTCCAGCGTGAGCAGCACGGAGCCGTCTGCGCCGGAAAACACGAACGCCTGCCCCTGGTCGGTGGTGCCGGCCACGTCCTGGTCGTACGCCCCCACTACGATGTCGGGCACCGAATCACCGTCGACATCACCCACACCGGCCACCGCGACGCCGAAGGAGGCATTGGACTGCGGGTTCGGGTTGTCCAACGTGAGCAGCACGGAGCCGTCTGCGCCGGAAAACACGAACGCCTGTCCCTGACGGGCGTTGCCGGCCACGGCCTGCCGGTACACCCCCACTGCGACGTCAGGCACCGAATCACCGTCCAAATCACCCACACCGGCCAGCGAGTAGCCGAACCAAGCACTGGGCTGCGGGTTCGGGTCATCCATGGTGAATAGCAAACCCTGCCCGAGAGCAGATCCTGTCATTGCAAAAAAGGCAAAGGTCGCGACCGATAGCGTGAGCTTACGCATGGGATACACCTCCTGAAGGATAAGAAGTTGCTTTTCTGAAGCGGAAGAATCGAAAATTGCGAATGGTGTACCGGCTTCCGCTGCAGCACAACATATTGAGGCATCAATTAAGCGGAACCAATACCCAACCTGATAACGGAAGCGGGCTTGATTGTCAACATTGATTTTTTAGGGTGGAATTGAACTTTTAACTAAGTTCGGTTGGATATCAGGGACGCCCATTAAACTACAAGTTTCTCATTGTAACTGCCACGAATGTTATAATTTTATGGGCGTCCCGGAAGTCACGATAGTACTGACATCATCAAGGCCAGCATCTATGAACTTTTTTTCAATTGGATTTGCTTGAGCTTTGTTTCCAACGCTCATGAAAAAGGCAACGATAATTAATAAATATGCAAAATTGTGAAATCTCATAAATTTATAACGCTGCGCTTCACTCGCCGGGCGACGGAGATAGAGCGGAACTTTAAAAGGCTATAAATTTCTGACCGCATAAACTTCGGAAAATAACGCCATCATAGCCCGGTCGATTGTGAAAGCGCTTGTTAGGATAAAAGGTTGAAAGAGTTAAAAAAGGTGTCAAGGTTTTTACCCATACCATAGAGAATATAGAAACGTCCTTCAACAAAGTACATCCTAGTATGTGAAGTCCTGGCATCAGAAAAGGTAATGCTTACTTCTCTGCCAGGGTAAACGCCGAATAAAATCGGTTTATCAAGTATAATTTTAGTGAGGCCTGGTTCTTTTTTGTCAGCTCTTTTTGCTTCGGCATAAAGTCGATCACGCTCATTGTCAAATAGCCGCCTAATTGCATCTTCCGAGTACTTTTTAAGTGGGAGATCAGCGTGTGCAACAACGTATGGACCATGACCTGACCAAAAGGGCCAGAATTTTTTGAACCGTGTCGGGTCAGAGCCCACGAGCTGATAGTTTACCGACCCAAATGCCGTCGTGACAGGCAGCAATTGCTCGACAATGAAAAGCGATGGCATCTCAATGGAATAACCGCCCTCCACTGATGTAACAGTGTCCCAGGGAGGACTGCATCCTGCAAATATTACGAATACTGCCAGAATGTATGCAGCTCGCATTGCTGTCTATTACTCCTAATGCTTCCTGTGAGCAGCGGCCCAAATAATTTCCAAGTTTGCACGACCTATACGTAAAACTACGATCTTCACGCCGTCTGCTCCACTGGTTTGTTCGGCATAGGCAATTTTATTCCATCAGTTTTAGTCTAAGGATGTCTTGCATGAGTTTAAAATGCCTATCAAGTGAATAACGTTCACAGTGGTTTTGTTTCACGTTTTGGGCAACTATTAGATCAGGAATGCCAATTCCATTTAAACCGTTTTTCAAACATTTAAATTGGAACTCCATAATTTGATCCCAATTTATGGATAGTTCTAACTTATCAATATTATATAATAGTTTAACAATCTTTCGCTGGTTGCGAACCCTAAAAGATGAGACTAATTCAGCAAGAATAAGATCATTAAATAACAATGAGGTTTTCATCAATTAAGAAATCAAGGTTTTCAGAATTATTTCCAGCCCTGAAATAATTTATCCATATGGATGTATCGACTAATACCGACATTGACGCCCTCGAACGGCATTCATATCGATATCCAAATCTACCTTGCCCTTAAATTCTTTTAATCCGGAGATCTTTGATTTCCTTATTAAATCTTCTAAAGCGGTAATGATTACTTTGGTTTTTGTATTAATCTTAGTAGCTTTCATAGCCTCATCAATTAAATCTGCAGGTAAATCAAGTGTGGTTCTCATCATTGGCCTCCCCACCAACAAGTTATGCATAAAATTGACATTTAATGCATACAATGTCAACTTTCACCAAGGGGTGAGCTAAAGAGCTCAATAAAAGTTGCATTTGGCTTGTTGTATATTTTGGGATATTCGGTATCTGATACCGGGTATTGGTTTTAAGGAATTTGTTGGCTTTTCTAAACATAACTCGGAAATGCGATATAAATTTCGCTAAACGACAAAAACCCTGATCGAGCCTTGCTTCACGATCAGGGTTTCAGTTTTTTACAGGTCGTAAGTAGGTTCTCCGCCGACAACAAACCATTCACAACCTACGACTCACAACCCACAATAATTATTAATCCGTTCCCCACTTCTCCAGATACTCCCCGCAAAGCTCCTCCACGGTGGGGACGTACTCTTCTTTGGGAATTGACAGCAGGGTGTAGTTGAGAAAGTTTTCCCAGTTGATATTGCCGCTGAAGATGTTGCCGGCCCAACTGCCGCAGCCGAGCGTATCGGTGGTGGGCAGGCCGGTGTTCCAGCCGCCGCTGTTGGCATGGGCGTGGGGCATGTTGCAGACTACCCGCCCGACGTTGGCCCGCAGCGCCAGCTTAACCCGCCGCTCATCGTCTTCGCTGTGGATGGATACTGAATGGCCTTCGCCGGAAAACTTGAGAATTTTTTCCAAACGATCCAGCATTTCATCAAAATCCGACCACTTCCAGACCGTGAGCACCGGCGATATTTTTTCGCCCGAGAAACGGTCTTCCTCACCGATTTTTTCCCCGATTACAATTAAATATTTGGTGTCTTCAGGAACCGTCAGGCCGGCCTGCGCGGCGATAAAGGATGCGGGTCTGGCCACAATGTCCCGGTTCAGATGGGTTCCGTCCGGCCACATGTATTTTCGCAATTTTTCACGCTCATCCGTGCTGCACAGATAGCCGCCCTCGGCCTTCAGGCACTCGATCATTTGATCGTGAATCCCCTCATAAAGCGCGACCGCGTTCTCCGAAGAACAGGAGGCCGAATTGTTGGCGATTTTTGAAAGCCGGATCTTATGCGCCGCAGCCGCCAAATCGACCGTGTCATCCACAAAGGATACCACGTTGCCGGCACCCACGGTCTGGGCCGGTTTTCCGGCACCATAGACCACTTTCACCAGTGCGGCTCCCCCGGTGGCCACCGCATAGTCACAGTTTGCCATCAGTTCGGCGGTTTTGGCATGGTTGGTTTTCTGGATGCACTGCACCAGGTCCACCGGGGCCCCGACTTTTTCAAGAGCCTTGCGCACGTGCTGCACCGTTTCATAGGACGTCTTCTGGGTGCGCGGATGGGGTGAGACGATCTGGGCGTTTCTGGTCTTTAACGTGCTCAAGGCCAGGCAGCAGATGGTCGATTCCGGGTTGGTGCAGGGCACGACGTTGGCGATGACGCCGATCGGTTTGGCGTATTTGCGGATGCCCAGGGCTTTGTTCTCTTCGATCACGCCGCAGGTCTTGGCGTTGCGCATGTCATACAGGGTTCCCAGGGTCTTGTTCTTGATTTTATTGACCTTGTCTTCGGCATTGCCGATATTGGATTCATCCACGGCCATATGCCCTAATTTGTGGCGAACGTCTTCCTTCATCAGTTCCCAGGCCACGGCCTGCACCATCTCGTCGACTTTTTCCTGGGGCCAGTACTCGATTTCCCGAAACGCTTTTCTGGCCCGCGCATACATTTCCTGAATGTTGTCTTCCATTGTCTCCTAATCCTCCCAAGTTCTAAATTATTGTTAGTGGCTGCACATATTATCAAAAAAATTTCTGCGAATGCCTAAAATTATGGTGTCGCTGTGCTCCGTCCTTTTTAGGAAAAATCGGATAAACTTTCAATTCGACCCTTAAGGGGTCTTTATGTCTCTCGCAGAGTACACAGAGCCGCAGAGGGTTTTAACCAAAATCTATCTCTGTGACCTCAGCGTGCTCGAACGAAGCCCCGCGGAGCGGGATGCAAGCATAGGCGAGAGATTTCTAACACCAGCATGGCAGAGTATAGCATCTTGATTTAAACTCAGCCGCTCTTCTACTTAATCGGAATCGAGTATCCCATCTCCTTAAACGCCTCTTTGGCCACCACGAAGAAGTCCTCGATGTCCCTGGCGGTGATCCAGCCCAGGTTGCAGAGCCTGAAGGTTGCCAGGCCGAACATTTTACCCGGGTAGATAGTAAAGCCGCGTTCATAGCAGTAGTCATGCAGGGTGGCAAAATCGAAGCGATCATCCTCGGGTGCTTTAATGGTGACCACCAGGTGCCCCTGGATCTCTTTGTCGATCACATAACCCAATCCGATTCCTTCCAATCCCTTGTGGATGGCTTCCCAGCAGCCGGTGATGCGTTCGTAGCGGGCCTGCTCCCCTTCTTCGCGGTACTCCCTGATGGCCTGCTGCAGGGCATAAATCACCTGAACCGGGGGCGTGAAATGCATCTCGCCCACCCGGTCGAAAAAGTCGTACTGCATAAACAGGTTGCAGTAATAGGAGCGCGTCGGGTAGTCTTTGGACTTGACGATTTCATCGACCTTGCCCACCACCCAGGAAACACCGGTCATGGCGCACAGGCCCTTTTGGGCCGAGGACATGCAAAAATCAATATTTTCTTCCTCCATATTGATGGGCAGCAGGCCGTAGGTCGAAATCGTATCGGCGATGAAAATGCAGTTGTTGTCATGGGCCAGCTTGCCGATTTCACGTACCGGATTCAAAACACCGGTGCCGGTTTCATGATGGGTGGTGGCCACCACGGCGATGTCTTTATCTTTTTCGAGGGTTTCTTGGAGCACCTTCAGATCCGGCAGTCCCGTGGTCGGAAACTCGAGATTGACGCAGGGGATGTGATAATAACCGGCAATTTCAGCCATCCGGCTGGAATAGGCCCCGTTGTCGACGACACAGATCTTTTTACCCTCGGGAACCAGCGAATTCACCAGCACATCCTGGATGATCGTGCCGGAGCCGGTGAACAGCACCGCCGTGTATTTTTCCGGGTCCGCGTGCACGACCTTGACGAGTTCACGGCGGACCTCATCCATAATTTCAACAAACTCATTTTCCCGCGGACAGATATCGGGCACCACCTGGGCATATTTAACCGTATCGGTGGTGGTGGCCGGACCGGGATTCAACAAAACGTTGCGTTTGACGGGCTTTACGACTTCCATGATAAGACCCCTTGATAGAATGCCTAAATTGCCTAAAATGCCTAAAATTATGTATTTCTGTCTATTTAATATAACTACATATACCAGATCAGTTCAAAGTCTCAGATCACTCACGAAAAACCAAACTTATCGTCTATTCACAATTAACCACCCCGCCGCAAGCGGATGGGATATTGAAAAGACTACAATAAAATGACGGAGTGAAACGACACATTAATTTTAGGCATTTTAGGCATTTTAGCGCATTCTAGGCATTTCCTTTTTATAGTTTCCCAACTGTTTTAATCCCGCTCTTCTTGCTGGGATCTTCAATCTCCTCCACGATGGAATGTCCGCTGCCGACAAGCTTCTTTCTTTCTTCCCTGGCCCGGGCCCATTCGTCTACCGAGTGGCAGATGCCGGATCGGGCCACCTGACTGCGGTCTTTCATGGACGGCACCGGCCGGTCTTCCGGTCCATCGTAAAATTCCTTGGGGGTCAGGGTCTGGCCGGTGCGCCGGTGCTCATCGCGTTCAACTTCCTCGATGTAGTGGGCACCGACGGCAAACGAGCGGGTCACTGCCAGTATGGCCCAGGTTGCTTCGGGCGAAAATCCGAGATCCAGCATGACGGCGCCGGTGGCACCCAGCAGGTCGAGGTCGACGGGCTCATCGCTGATGGCCTGGGCTGCTTTGACGATCTCTCTGGTGAATTCAATGTATTTTCCGGCCACCCCGAGCTTTTCGGCCCGGGCAAGCATGCGCGCTGCGGCCGGGTCTTTGAGCATCAGGTTGGATACCCCCAGGGCCTCGTCCTGCATATTTTCCCGCACCAGGCGGTCGGCGGCCTCTGTCAGGGATAGCCCTTGCTCTGCTACCAGTTTGAGATAGTTTTCCAGGCGGTTGCCAAAGGCTGAATAGGCGCCGTAGGCATGCCCGAAGGCCAGAATGGAGGCGCCGCAGGCCTGGGTCAAAAATGTTTTGGACTGGGCCACAATGCGCGACATCACCGCCGGACCGGACAAACCATCTTCCAGCGCCATGATCATGACGTAGTTGAGCATCTGTTCTTCTTCGATCGCCGGGATCCGGGCCTGATAGTCAATAAACAGCATGTCGACCACGCCGTAGCCCTCCTCCATGACTTCGGTGGTGTCGTACCCGCGGGATACGATGCGGTGAACATTTTTATAGGCAACTTCCGATGCCCATTGAAAAGGAGCCCGCTTGGTATCAAGCGGCACGGTGCCGTATTCTCGTTTCATATAATCAAAGGGGTTTTTCGGGCTGTCCAGATTCCCGATTTTTCCTTTTTTTTCATTCAGCTCCGGTTTTTCGGTTATATTACCCATTTTTTATACTCTCCCTCCTCTTTTTGTTTGCGCGCATATTCCTGCCTGTCTTCCTGCTTGGGAACGATGCGGTCATCCGGACCCACGTATTTAATCATGGAAAGATCGATCATCTGGACCATCGGCTCATTGCGCGAAGCACCCCAGGCCCGTCCCTTTTTCATGTTGAACAGGGCATGGGCCGCACAGCTGAATCCGCGGCAGACACTGCCCAGACACCAGGCTGCATTGGGGGAAAAACCGATTTCCATCAACGCCGTATTGCCGGAACCGACCACGTTGACCCCGACATAGGAGCGGCCTTCTGCTTTGCGGCGGGCATGAAAATGCTTTTCGAGCGCCCGCTGGAACTCGAGGTAAACGCCTTCCAGGCCGAGTTCCTCCTGTTTGAGGTGAATCGGCTCGGCCCGCGGATCACTGTCGATGTGCTGGGGCTGGCCCATCCCCATGACCGGGCGGCCGGCGTCCATGTATTCGTCGACCAGAATCTTGGCCATTTCATCAATGGTTTTGCCTTCCTTTTGGGCGCGCTCGATGTACTTGTTGAGCATGTAACCGTGGGCGGCACCGGGCCCGTGAACGCCGCCAAAGGTGGAGACGGCCGCGGCAATTGTGCAGGGCAGATTGGGCCGGCCGGCACTCACGCCGATGGAGGCCACCGCCGAAGGCGACATGGAGTGTTCCATAAACACACCCATCTCGTATTTGAGCATCTTTTCCTCTGCTTCAGTCGGGATCCGGTTCTGGTACATTACGAACAATGCATCGCAGAATGAATAGCCCTCTTCGGCCAGTTCACTCAAATCATAGCCGCGCATGACGGTTTTTTCTTCCGTCTTGTAGGAGATGGCGGTCTTTCTGCGAATCAATGGGTCTCTATCCATTATTTCCTCCTGTTTTATTTTCGATTAATTATTATCAACATATATTTTGGTTAGCCACGAATTGACACGAATTACCACGAATTCTTGCAAGGCTAAGAATCATCCGTTTTCCAGCGATGCCCGACGTTTGCCGCTTATCTAAACCCAATAATAAAGTAACTATTAACCCAAGTGTAGTATAAGTCAAAATAATAATATTTATGTTTTTGATAATAAAAAGTTATCATTTCTATCGAAAGGAATTATTCATCAACCCGATGTTTTTTCTGTTAGATTTCAATTAGACTGGGTCGAATCAGATGATATCTTTTATCTGCCATCTATTATCTGTTTCACTGTCCTCTGAGATCTGCTTTCTGTCCTCTGACCTCTGTCTTCTGTCATCCGTCATCTGTCCTCTGTCTTCTGACACCTGAAACCTGTAACCTTCTTCTTTATTTACTCAACCCGATACACACCACCCCGAGCGCAATCAGCGCGGAGCCGGCAATTTTTTGCCGAGCATGCGCCTCCTTTAGCCGGATGATCCCCAGCAAAGCTGAGAAAACAATGCTGACCTCGCGCGCGGCCACAACATAACTGACTTTGCTGAGTTGAAATGCAAAAAGGATCATCAGGTAGGTAAACAGGACCAGAAAGCCGTCGATTAAAATCGGTCCCCGATTATTTTGCCACTCCAATTTTAGGTCTGCACGGGCCTGGATCATCACATAGGGGGATAACAACAACAGCGAAATGACAAACATCAAATAGATATATACCGGCGGGTAAACAAGGCCGACCCCCACTTTGTCAACCAGAGAATACCCGGCAATTGTTCCCCCGGTAAAAAGGGCCCAGATGGAAGCGCTTCCCTTCATGGCTCGAAAAGGCTCAATCATGGCGTCAAGATTGAATGAATTCAGGTGAATAATGTAAATTCCCATCACAACCAGGGCAATACCCAATCCACCCACTAATGAGAGATGCTCCTGCAGAAATGTAATGGCCAGAATCGGTACTAACAGGGGTCCGGAGCCGCGCGCGAGGGGGTATACCAGCGACAGGTCTCCTCTTTCGTAGGCCCCTCCCATAAACCAGAAATACAGGGCGTGTAACACGCCGGTGGCAACGATACAGGCCCACCCGGTCGGAGAAATGGTCAACTGCGGCCAGAAATACAGAAACATCGGCAGATAGCCGATGCATGCGATCAGCAGAAACCACCAGATAAAGGCCATTTTGTTGCGGCTTTTTTTAGCCAGATAATTCCAACTGGCATGGAATAACGCCGCTATGAGCACGATACCCAGGGCCAGGCCGCTCATATAAGTGACCCCTTAAGGAGAAGTTATTAGTTAATGGTTATTGGTTAATAGGTAAAAAGGTATGAATCTCGTTCCTAAATTCCGTGAATCATCAAAATATTGAATTACGATCCCATCAAACTAAACGAAATAAAATAACTAAAAAAATTCAACGAACTCATTGGGCCAACCAAATAAATAATGACCAACACGTTCTAATAACAAATAACCAACAACGGCCATTTATGGCAAGACTGCCACGCGGATGGCTTTGCCGGAATCAGCCAGTCGCAGTCCGTCGTTAATGTTTTCCAAATTCACCCGGTGAGTGACGATATCTTTAAAAGGGAATTTCTCGCGGGTCATGGCCAGCAAATCCACCGCCGCTTGCAGATGCCGGACATCATAATTGTGGACCCCCTTGAGTGTCAGCCGGCGCCAGACGATATCGCAGGCATCATAGGTAAAATTGGCCCCCGGCGCGGAGTTGCCGATTTCCACATAGCGCCCGCCGGTTCGCAAACATTTTAAGCCCGTCGGGATGAGGTCGGCAATCCCGGCCACCTCCAGGACGCAATCGACGCCAAAACCATCAGTCAAACCGCGGACCGCCTGCACCACTTCCTCGGCGGACATGCCTTTGACGTTAATGGCATCGGTGGCCCCGAAGGCCTTGATAAAGTCCAGGCGATGGTCCAAAATATCGGTCACAATGACGCGCCGGCATCCATAATGCTTAGCCAGCGCCGCCGCATAGAATCCGAGCGCTCCGGCCCCCTGAATCAGGACGTTTTCAAAAGGTTTGACTTGCGCTTCTTCCCAGCCGGCAATCACCGTCGCCAGGGCACAGTTGGCCGGGGCGACCTCTTCGTCGCTCAGACCGTCGGGGATTCTGATGACACAGGTGCCCGGAGTAATGTAGCAATAATCAGCAAATCCGCCGACAAAATGCGGCGGCTGTGCGCAACTGTCATGGCCGTATTTTTTCAGCCGGCGGCACTTCATCATCAGCCCTTTTTCGCGGCAAAAGTAGCATTTACCGCAGTTGTCCATGATGGTCCAGGTAATGCGATCGCCGACACTCAGTGGCCGATCACCCGAGTCATGGGTGACCCCTGCCCCGAGCGCTGCAATGCGGCCCACAATCTCGTGACCCAGAATGATCGGCGTCGGCGCAGTTCTGCGGCCTTTCCATGAGTGCACATCCGACCCGCAGATCGTGCAGCAGGTAACTTTGACCAGAATGCAGCCCCTGTCCACCGGGGGCAGCGGGTATTCTTTTATCGCAAGGTCCATTCCGGCAGCCGTCATGACGGCTGCTTTTGCTGTTTTAGCCATATCCCTCCTATGCGTATTACCCTGGCCCGGACAAGACGGAGTTGAAAATTGAAGATTTGTGGATGTCGCTTCCCCCCGTCCTTTTAAAATCGAAAGAATACCTTGAATATTCAATCGAAAATATTCAATCATTACAGGTCAGCGAAATTGTCACAATTCAATTTTTTTTGCACAAAATACAAAGAAATAACAGCTAAGATTCTAATTGAACGATAAACGCTTAATCAGACGTTAAATGCTCGATGTTCCATTTTTTGAGAAAGCGATACTTTTGTTCCAGGTAGGCAACCCGTTCGGCAGTGTTGTCAGAAAGGTACAGGAGCTCATAGCCGGCTTTTTTCAAGCAGCCTACTAATTTTACAGTTCCATCATCGGGTCGGTAACTTGAGCACCACAAGAGCGAAAGCGTTTCGGATGAGCCCTGAATATTCCAGGATTTCTTTGCCCGCTGCCAGAACTTATCGGCCGATATCATTCCGGTCCGATATTGTCCACCCGCATCCCCATTTAAAATATCTTCCACCGCCTCCCGATCGATATTATACCTGTCAGCAATGGCATCGGCGGCAATCCGGGTGCCGTCTGAAAAATAAACTCCGCCAAGATCAAATATGATTGTTTTGCTCATTATCTTTTTAAGTAAATAGGCTAGAATTCAGTTTGAATCAGCTCGGGCAAGTCCTTCACACTTTCAATCACATGGGTATGCCAGTATTTGCCCCAGGCCGTTACGGGACGGGGACCGCTGAGCACCCCCACCACACCGCGGCAGCCGGCATTGCGGCCTTCTAGCATATCGGCCGGGGTATCTCCGATTTTTATGACTTCATGCACACTCTGGACGTCGAGCTTTTCCATGGCGTAAAAAATCATATAGGGCGCCGGCCGGCCCCTTTCGCCCGAAACCGATTCGACGTGCACCGAGCAATCGACCAGGCCATCGCGCACCCAGCCCAAACCGTCCATGATGGCCTCGGTAATTTTGCCGTGAAACCCGGTATCCGTGGCGACCTTGATGCCATTCTCGTGGCACCAGCGAAAGGTGTCGGCCGCGCCGGGCACCTCTTTGACGCTTGACCGGTAATGGGCGATCATGATTTCTTCATACCGGTCAAAAACCTGCTTGGCCAGATCATAGGTCCTGGGGTCCTGGATTTTTTCAAAGTCCTTAAAGTCAATGTCCTGGCCTTGGGATCGGGCGATCAAAAACTGATACAGATGGATTTTATTGGTTCCCATGTGAAGTAAAATTTCATCCGGGGTGGTGTTGAGGTCATATTCCTGTGCTGCTTTATACAGACAATCCCGCACCCCCGTGTCATCGTAAACAGTCGTTCCGGACAGATCAAACATGACCATACTGATATTACTCATTAGTCGCTCCCTTCCATTAAAGGCGCAAGTAATACACTTATAACCACGAAGGACACGAAGAGGGAATGTCAATATGTTCTGTCTTGCCTTCGTGATCTTCGTGTTCTTCGTGGTGAGATAACTTACGATCGAATTCAACTGGAACTTTCCAGATAACCGCGATAAATTATTCGTTGATGGGAAGGTACCCCATGCGCGCCACAATCTGTTGACCTTCCGAACTCAAAACAAAATCGATAAACTGCCGCGCTTCACCCGCGGGCTTTCCCAGGGTAACCAGCATCGGTGTGCGGGATAACAAATATTGACCGCTTTTAATATTATCTGTGGTGGGCGCCACCCCATCGATCTTAACCGCCCGCGACTCTCTGGGGATGCTGCCAACCGAAAGATAGGCAATCGCACCGCGGATCTTTGACAGCGAAAAGAGCAATTCCTGCGATCTTTTGATCAAGGGAAAAAATGGCGGCTTGAAACTGGTAAAGGGGGGTGTCAACAACATGCCCTCGCCTTTTTTTTCCACTGTGACGTAAGCCGGAACATATTCCTCCTCGCCGATAATCTTCTTTTCGAAAAACTTGCGCGTGCCCGAATACCCGTCGCGAATCAATACCACAACGCCGGTCCCGTCCTCCCAAAGGCTCTTGTTTCCGGTAAAAATCGCTTTGAGTTCTGCGCGCGTCAGACCGGACGTCCGATTGGAAGGGTTGACGACCACCGCAACCGCATCCCGGCAATATGGTGCGCCCACCAGACCGGAAGCGGTCTGCGCTTCGGTCAGCTGAAATGAGGTGTAGGCCAAATCCACCTTGTGCTTAACCACCCGATGGATTCCCTCAAGGGATCCGGGACCGCTCAAATCGACGGGAATAGCCGTCCGGGTGCCGAATGCAATCACCAGGTTGCGCATCAGTTCAAGGTTGGAAGCCGAACCGACCACGCGCATATCGGCGTCGGCATTCAGGCCTAAACCTGCTGACAGCAGGCAGATCATAAAAAAGCAGCGCACCTTTATATACATGTTGGCAACCCACACGTGTCATTGATAATGCAAAAATTTCAAAGCGAAATTCATCCCACCTTGATGTCCGGCACCGTTGTGAGATCCGTCTTTTTCTCATCTGGTTTTGCCGGCAACTCTGTTGCGCGCCCAGGCGGATGTTACCTCAGATATTAGCACCAGGAAGATAATCGACAACAGAATCGCTGCCACCCGGGTACTTTCCACCTGCTGGACGGTTCTTCGCAGATACCAGCCCATTCCACCGGCACCGAAAAACCCCACCACCGTAGCGGCTCGAAAGGCCGCATCCCAGGTATAGATGGCAATCCCGGTCCAGGCCACCCGGACCTGGGGCAGCACGGCATATACAAACACTTTCAAAGGATTGGCGCCGGTGGCCTGAATGGCTTCCACCTGGCCCTGGTTGATGGCTTCAATCTCTTCGGAAAAAAGTTTGCCGGCAAATCCCAGGCTGAAGAGCGACAGCGCCAGCACCCCCGGCAGCATGCCGAACCCCAGAATGGTCACGAACAGGATCGTCCAAATCATTTCGTGAACCGACCGGCACAACATCAGGATAAATCTTGAAATCGGATATAAAAATCCCTTGTTGGGTGACATGTTGAAGGAAGCGAACCATGACAGCGGGATGGACAGCAGGATACCGAAGAGCGCTCCCAGATAGGCCATCTTGACCGTTTCAACCACATAGCCCAGGTATTCGCTGTCCAGTATGTAGGGTATATCCGGCGGATAATATCGTTTAGAAAAAAGCGCCCACAGCCGCCCGAACATGTCGGAAAAACGCGAGAGATGCACATTCAAATATTCTATCGATATGGTGACGAAAACCAGAATCAACAGCAGTATCACGTATTTGATCAATGATTGCGGAAATTTGAATCGACGCCACGTTCGCGGCGCTCCGGCTGTCACTTCAACAGACTCTGTCGGCATGTTCCATCCTCCGGTACCGAGGTTAATTTTTAAAATGGAATCTGGCCATTTGGGCCGGGTCAGTCCCACCAGGCGGGACTGCCGAAAACAAATGCTATGGAGTATTGGAATCATGGAACAATGGATTTATCGGAACGAGATCTATTTTAATTTAAAATGGAACTGATCAAAATTTAAACCGCCTAGGCGGACCGTTTTTGATACCCAATATTCCAACACTCCATCATTCCATCGTTGATCTAACAGTAAACACCACATCTTCGAAATAAATTCGAAGTTAGCCCACAATGTTAGGATTCATAACTAAAGTATCGCCTTGCGGCCGTAATAGGAACCGATTTCGCCGATTCCAACGAGACACAATATCGCGATGATAACCGTCGTTACCCCGCCGTAATTGTACATGACCAGCTGCCTGTGAAAGGTCAGTCCCAACCCGCCGGCGCCCACCAGCCCCATGATGGTCGCCCGGCGAATGTTGATGTCCCACTGGAAAATGGCATTGCCCAGGTAGACCGGTAAAATCTGCGGTATCACACCATACAGGATGACCTGAAATTGATTGGCGCCGGTTGCTTTGATGGCTTCCAAAGGACCCGGATCGATGTCTTCGATGGCCTCGGCGGTCAGCTTGGAAATAAAACCGATCGACCGCATGGACACCGCCAGAATGCCCGGAAAAGCGCCCAGTCCAACGGCCGACACAAACAACAGGCCCCACACGATTTCATGGACCGAGCGCGTTAAGGTCATAATCGCTCGGCCGATGGGATAGGTAATGGGTCTGTAGGGGGTGATGTTGTAGGCGGCAAACCAGGATACCGGAATGGCCAAAATCAGGGCCAGCATGGTGCCGAGACAGGCAATCATAAACGTTTCGATGGTGGGTTTCACCAGCTGGGAAAACAGCGAAAAATCGGGGGGTAAAAAACGGGCCAGCGCCTTGAATACGGACCCGATGGTTCCGATTCTGTCCCAGTCCGTATCTTCGATGATCGTACTTTGGATGCTGAATATGACCAGAATAAGAACGATGCAATACAGCACATAGCGAATGGCTTTATTTTTCTTTCTGGCAGCAAGAACCTGCTTAAATTTTGATTCGTAAACCGCTTCAGTCATGGACGGCCCCTAATAGTATTTAATTGAACTGGAAAATCTCAATTAAATACTATTCGTTATTGGTTATTGGTTATTTAGTTAAAATTTGATGATTGCCACAATTTACTATTCCTATGTTAGGTAATAAATAAGATCGATATATGCATTTTGTACAATTAACTAATAACGAGTAGCGAATAACTCCCGATTTTATTTTCACTCAAATCCGAATTCCGAAATCAAGTTGATTCCTCTATTCCAACATTCCAATATTCCATCTGACTACCACCACAATCCTCTGGGCAAAACAAAAACCGGTGCCGTTCGAACCGTATTCGATATATTACAGGATTTCCATGGCGTAAATCTCTTCCAGGGTGCTTTGATCGACAGTACCCGTCGGACCCTCAAATTTTTTGACGCCATCCTGCAGTCCGATCACTTTATTGGAAAAATCCAGCGCCAGCTGCACATCATGGATGTTGCACAAGACCGGCACCCCGGCTTCCCGGGACATGGTTTTGATCATTTCCATGACATCCCGCGCAATCTTGGGGTCAAGGCTGGAGGTGGGTTCATCCACCAGCAGCAGCTGGGGTTGTTGAATAATAGCGCGGGCAATGCCGACCCGCTGTCGCTGTCCGCCGCTTAATTCATCGGCGCGCTTGTCGACAAAATCGCCCAGCCCGACCTTCTCAAGCAATTCCAGGGCCCGTTGAATGTCGGATTTCGGGTACCAGCGCAAAAAACTTCGCAAGGTACCCACATAGCCCAACCGGCCGGAAAGGACATTGTCCATCACCGACATCCTTTCCACCAGGTTAAATTCCTGAAAAATCATCCCCATGCTCCGGCGGGCGCCTCTCAAATCACGATTACCCATCCGGGTAATATTATTCCCGTTTAATATGACATCACCGCTGTTGGGTTCCACCAGGCGGTTGATGCACCGAATAAGGGTTGATTTGCCGGCGCCACTGGGTCCGATGATGGCGAAAAAATCATCTTTTTCCACGTTAAAGCTGACGCCTTTTAATATTTCGGGCCCTGAGCGCGTATATTGAATTCTGAGTTCTTTGACTTCAAGTATTGCCATTCAAATCTCCAAACCAAGGCGCTAAATGCTGGATATTGCACATGGATAAGTTATTTTAATAACCGGTTGACTGAATTTGCCGAAATTACCCGGTTCATGAAAGCGCTAAATTCCAAGCACCAATATCCAAATTACAAATAAATCCCAATGATCGAAATTCAAAATTTCAAATAAATGATTTTTCTATACAGCAGCAGTACAATCTTGACCAGCAGGTATAAATTTACGAAGTGATGACATACGCCTGCGGCGGATGTTTTGGTCATTGGATATTGAATATTGAGATTTATTTGAAATTTGGTGCTTGTGATTTGTTATTTAATTGTTTGACAGCGTCAACCGTTTCAACTGGTTCAACATTTATTTTGATTTAGTATTGCACTATCTCAAGGGCGGCTTTTGCCGCCCTTGATATCTCGCTTGATTTATTTCTTTTTGGCGTCCTTGGCCTTTTTGAGCTCGCGAATAACATCGTAATCTGACGAAGTCATTTTCACGAATTTGTTGGACTTGACATTTTTCAAAAAGTCGGCGCAGGCCGGTTCATTTTGCAGCGTCAAAAAGGTTTCTTCAATTTTCTGTTTGATTTCCGGACAGAGGGATGCCCGGTAGACGAACGGGTCCTGGGGAACGGCCGGTGAATACCACAGATAATTGAAATCTTCTTTTTTCACCATACCGCGCTCGATCACGTTATCGAAGCGGTGGGTGGCCACGAAGGCGGCGTCCACCTTGCCCTCGTAAACCGCCATGGTCGACAGATCATGTCCGCCCGTGTAAACGATCTTTTTAAAATAATCCTCCAGCGGCTGGTTGATGACCTTGGTAAAAACGACCCGGGGCACCAGATTGCCGGAGGTGCTGGCCGGATCGGTCAGGCCGATCACAGCGCCTTTTATGGATTCGATCGTCGTAAATTTACTGTCTTTTCTGGTTATCAGGGCGGCCTTGTAACCCGGGCCTTCTTCCTGAATATAACCCGGCTTCTTGGCATAGGTCGCAAAGACTTCCACATCCGGATCCTTGGAATTCGCAATCACATAAGAATAGGGACCCAGAACGGCAACATCCGCCCACTTTCCGATCAAGGCTTCCACGACGGTCGAATAGGAGGTGGGCATATAAAATTCCACTTTCTTGCCGGTCATTTTGGAAAGATAGTCGATCACCGGTTTGTAAATGGTTAATTCCTGAATGGTTTCTTCGGTGGGAATGATGGAAAAGGTCAACGCTTCGGGATTTTCACATTCAGCCAAAGCACTGCCGATTAGGGTAAACGAAAAAAAAATGGTCAAGAGACAGGTGATGGCCATCAAAGAAAATCTTCGGTTATGCATGATATCCCCCTTTCTTGTTTTACCTGATTTAAAACGCTCCGATTAGGTTTAATACGGTTAGATGTTCACCAGATTGTTTAGTTCCGGGTCACCTCCTTTCTATAACAGCTATTATGGCTAGGCTGATTAAATGTATCGGAATTCCGATCCCGCCGCGGCGGGAGTATCACGGTGCTTATTACGGAAATTGTCTTGCTAAGCCGCAAGGAATGGTTAATAGTGGAATGTTGCAAGACATGATTCCAATATTCCAGAATTCCATCATTCCAATCGCACGACCTTGAGGCTTTCGACAGGTTGGGGCGAAGCCCCTTACTTTTTCCCCCTAAGGTGCTGACCATAGAGGATTGGAAGTCAGTCAATTATAGTAGAAGTTCTCGGTTGAAACTGTTGATCAATAATAATAAATTAAGCTTCGAACAGAAGCCTGAGAATAGAATCTATAATTTATCCCGTCAACCATAAATCAAAAGAATTTAAATTATAGACTTTATAACAAAAAGTTATTGCCTGAATTTTGCACACGAATATTTCTCATCAGATCATGCAGTTTATTTAAGCCGCAGGATTAAGTTATACCAACTTAATTGGGTAAGAAGCTTAAAACAATAATGGATACCTGAATTTTTAAACCACATACTTCGCTTCGGATGAATTACGAAACTGGATTCTCATTCATTGTCGGCAAAAATGACATTAAAAATTCAGGTATTGCACACCTGTTGATATGCGAGAAAATCTTTTGACCGATCCTCGGAGTTAAGCAGCCGATTGAGGTCTTGCGGATCGATCGCTAAATCGCTGAAAATTTCTTTTTCTATGACCAGGGTTTTGCCCCACAGCCATTGAATTCGCGCCTGGTGTTCCGGCAGCTTGCCGTACTTTTCACGGATATAATCTAAACGTTGATCAAGGCCGACTATCCGGTCATGGAGTACCCGCTTGTCTGCGTAATTGATAATTTCCGCTTCCCAGAGCGTCACCGGATCCGGGTATGCATCCAGCCGAACATGTTGCCGGACTAAATCGCCGACTTCCGGATAGCCCTGTTCGGCAAGCAGTTGACCGCCGGTAAGCGCATGGTTTTCTTCAGTTTTAAAGCTGCGGGTTTTGGTGATGTCGTGCAGCAGGGCGGCCGCTCGGATTAATTCATGGTTGAGCCGGTTTTGCGCCGGGTCTAAATGCTCCGCCAGAAAGGTCGCCACCCGGCAAACCTGCATGGAATGAACCACAATGTGATCCATCATTCTCATCTCGCACATCAGCAAAAAACACTGTTCCTGGGTTGGAATTTTCATAAGGATAACCTAAGCATCCTAACCCGGACAAGCCGGAATAAATTGCCACTAAGGCACCAAGACACTAAGCGAAACCTTTGATTAATATTCATCTTTGCGTCTAGGTGTCTTGGTGGCGAAAATGTTTTGCCATTAAACGCGCAGAATTCATTATTAAGACTCTATCCGACCTGTTAATCAACCCTGCACCTATACATTATAAGCTCCATATTGTCTTACCGCCGCTACGGCGGCTCTGATGTTGGCCGCCAGGCTGAAGGGCGCGCAGAACTGGAGCGGGGTTTCCGCACCACCGCCAATCAGGCTGCGAAACAATTTTACCTAAATGCGTTGGCTCAGGTAAATTGTCAATATTTTATTTCGGCATTGACAAAAATCCAACTGTTCTTTAATTTCGTCAAAAATCTGCCTTCCGCATTTTCGGCTGGGCGCTAATTAAACATAAAAATATTTTGAAAAAATAGATACCTGAATTTTTGAGCAACTGCCATCGCTCAAAGTCGATTGCGGTAACTTGACCTCGAGCTTCACCAGGGGTTATCGGCGGGCAATATTCAGGTATTACGGGAGACAAAATTGAAAGTTGTCATTGCCAGAAAGGCCCCGCCAAAAATCCGCCGGATGCTTTGTTTTTTCATAAAAAACGCTTCCAGTTCTTCGCCGAAAACATCGCCCGCGTATTTACCGGCAAAGCACCTTTAAATGAATTGCAGCCGATCAGCAGCGAAGAAAAAAAGTCCGGATATTCAATTCCGCCGGTCATACTGTCGGAAGGCTACAAAGGCAAAATCCTTTTGGTATCGATATCCGGCGATGGAATCGAAGATAAGGTCATTCTACGTTCCGGAGATCTCTGGCACCGGGAAATACTGCGCAATACGGAAGCAGAAATTCGCAACCTCGGAATTCGAGACGCCCGGATATACGAACTGGGCGGGGCCCACCTGCGCTTCGAACCCGACGGGACCATCATCATCTACGGCAACAGCCAGCAGTACGGCGCCTGCGACAAAGAGTACGCCGCCGGGCTTGTAAGGAATGAGTTTCCAGGCAGAAGGGTAGACGTCCGGTCTTAAGGGCTCACTCAAAAATAATCATAACATCGAATAGCTCTTATGACAGCACACGCAGCTCATGTCCAATCAGACTCTTACAAGTGGCTGGTTCTTACACTGGCAGCGTTTACATTTACCTTTGTGGTGGCGATTCCGCAGATGTCGCTGCCGGTGCTGTTTGATGAAATATCCGCAGAACTAGGCTTGAGCCTGGTACAGGTCGGCTGGATATGGGGTTTCGGCTCTGTGATGGGCATTTTGGTGGGTCTCATCGGTGGCCCGGTCGGTGATCGGTTTGGACCGAGGCGGACCCTTGCCGTTGCTTGTTTATTAATAGGGATAGCCGGTGCAGCACGGGGTCTCTCAAACAGCTTCGCGATGTTGGCATTTACGATGCTCATTACCGGCTTTGCGCAATGGTCGATTCCGATGAATATCCATAAGACCTGTGGGGTCTGGTTTCCCAAAGAACAACTTGGCATGGCCAATGGCGTAGTATCAGTTGGGATGGCGCTGGGATTTCTCGCAGGGTCGCTTTTGGCGGCAACCGTCTTTTCACCGCTGTTGGGCGGGTGGCGGAATGTGCTGTACGTGTATGGCGCGGTTGCGATTCTATTTGGTGCGTTCTGGTGGTTTTCACAGGAAAATGCAAGGGATGAAGGCCGGCCCGGCAATCAAATGATCACCTTTCGGGAAGCCATCGGGCACGTCATGCGCTTACGCAACCTGTGGGTACTCTGCATAGCAACCGCGAGTGTCTCCGGGTGTGTCAACGGAATGTTGGGCTTCCTGCCGCTCTACCTGCGCGACTTGGGTTGGCAGCCGGCAATAGCCGACAGCACGCTGGCATCTTTTCACGCGGCGAGCATGCTCTTTGCAATCCCTATTGCTCTGTTTTCCGACCGTCTCGGAAGCCGCCGCGGGGTCCTGATGGCGGCAGCATTGCTGATTTGCAACGGAACCGGCCTCTTAGGATTTGCCGGCGGGGTCTTGATTTCGGCGGCGGTTTTGATAGCAGGCATCACACGTGACGGATTCATGGCCATCTCCATGACGGCAGTCATCGAGGTCAAAGGCATTGGCGCACACTTTGCCGGATCAGCAACCGGGCTGGCTATGTCTGTTATGGGGTTCGCAAACGTCTTTGCACCGCCGGTCGGGAATTGGCTGGCGAAATTTGGTTCGGGACTTCCCTTTTTGTTCTGGGCCTCTCTTGCGTTTTTAGGGATCGTGGCCTATCTCTTCTTGCAGCAACCGGCGCCAGGGCGTACCGGCAGTTCTCAAGCCGGAAATTAAGAATGGGATAATAGGGGATAGACAGATTCATCGACGAACCACACCGGATATCTGTCGCGATTAGACGGTAAGGTTGGACAAGACGGGAGATGTTGTAAGCTAATATAATTACAATGAAACTCGCAATTTTAACCCGAAAGGGTAAAATTGAGACCCAATTATTAATTGACTGTTTAATCTTGTGGATAGCTTTAGCCAATCTTAAACCGATCAATCATCAACGATATTTGCCATACCAGCTAAGAATTTTTCCATTTTTGGTTTGAAATTGATATTCAATCGGTGGCTCCGGTGATGACCAACCGCTTGGCCAAAAGAGACAATGCACGATCTCTTTATTGCCCTGCTTGAAGGCTTTCTCGACTTTATATTTTCCGCTCCAGATGTCCCTTTCAGCAAAAGCGACAACTTCTTCAGGCCCATTGAATTGCATCCCGGCGATATTGACAGTTACTTCATTTGAAAAACATGCCGCCAGTGCTTTACTATCATTTTGGGCAGCCGCGTCAAAAAAGCAACGAACGGGACGGGATAAATTTTCCAGTTTGCTGTCTTTGTTGAAATCATGGAACTCTTCGCCATAGGCGGTAAGAGCAATTGTAAGGAATATTAGGGTTGCCACTATTATTTTCTTATCATTCATTGCTTTCCTCCAATGCAAGATTCAATTGAACCTATCTTTTCAGAATCTTATATGCAAAATCAGGCCCTCGCCCCTGAAGATAAGCCATATCCACCCACAGCATTGCCATGGGCTCAAAATAGCGTGCATGATAGAGCGGTCCGGTGATGCAAGTATCAAACCCCACATCATTGGATAGTTGCGCAACCGTTTTATTGGCCTCATCATCATCACCGCAAATAAGCATGGTTACCGTCTGCGACTCATAATGGGGGTTGGTCATATTACCTGATCCGGTGGTGTTAAAGGCCTTGACTACCCGGGCGCCCGGTGCCCATTGGGCGACCTGCTCCCCGGCTGAAATGGTCGTACCGATGGACAATCCCTTGAGGTCAGGGGCAATCGGATTGGTACAATCAACCACAATTTTGCCTTCCAGGGTACCGGCGGTGCGAACGGCATCCTGGGTTGCTAACCAGGGAGTGGCGAATATAACAATATCAGCCCCGGCGGCCGCCTCCGCCACGCCGGCTGCCCGTGCATTCTGTCCTGAATTTACCAGCAATGTCTGTACTTTTTCACTGCCGGGATCATGAACGCCATATATGATTTCGTGCCCTGCTTTGGCCCAGGCAGGCCCTAAGGTACCCCCGACGTTGCCGACTCCAATAACTGCGATTTTCATTTTGTATCCTCCTTTTCTAGGCATATTGTAGATCCATCCGAACTATTTTTCCTTGTTTAAAATTGAATGTATAGTGCGCCTTGAACCCACTGGCTGACTCACCGAATCCAGGCGGCACAAATTTTATCAGGAGTTTAATTCGATCCTGCGATTGCGATACAATTGATAAAATTTCATAGCGACCACCAATCACCTCATTGTCAGCCCATGTTCGGATAGCTTCGATGCCTGAAATTTTTCGACTGACATCGAAAATAACTGCATCAGGCTGAAAACACTGTGATAATGCATCCAAATCAGCATCGGCAACAGCGGAAAAATAACAATGTGCCGGTTCCGGGATATCTAATGCTGAAAAGCCGTCTGCGCCCACGGGGCAGACAATACCCGCAAAGAATAAGAGCAAAAAGCATGCGGAGCAAAGAAAATGACGTTTCATGTTATCCTCCTTTCATTTCATTTAAGGGAGCAGAAAAGATTATGAGTCATATTCTTCCAAAGAATGGATATTGATTGCAGTCATCACAACAAAGTTTGTCCCTGGGCCAAACCCGGTACAGCCAATTCGGATATTTTCTCGAGGGTCTCGGGGTTGAGAATGATTTCAGCTGCCTTGGCGTTTTGGGTTACACGTTCCCGGTTGCGTGTGCCTGGAATCGGGATGATGTCCTCGCCCTGATGAAGCAGCCATGCCAGGGAAAGCTGGGCGGCCGTGATGTCGAGTTCTTCGGCCAAATTCATCAGGGGTTCAAAGCGTTGTTTGTTGGCGGCCAGGTTGTCACCCTGGTAACGTGGATTATTGTTTCGAAAGTCATCTGCCCCCAGCACATCGATGGTGCCGGTTAAAAATCCGCCGCCCAGCGGGGACCATGGGACCAACGCGATACCAAGTTCACGAAGGGTCGGCAGCATTTCTGTTTCCACCTCACGTCGCCAGAGCGAATACTCATATTGGACGGTTGCAATTGGATGAACCTTATGAGCGCGACGAATCTGTTCGGCCGTTACGTTACTGAGCCCAAGGAAACGAACCTTTCCTTGGTTAACGGCCTCGGACATGGCTGCCACGGTTTCTTCGATGGGCGTTGCCGGATCGGGATAGTGTGCGTACCACAGATCAATATGCGACATGCCCAGACGGTCGAGACTGTTTTCAATGGCTCGCTGCACGTATTCCGGCTTACCATTGATTTTCAGCGAAAATCCCCAGCCTGTCGGCACGTCCGTACCGGTTTCGTCCGGATCGAAGACAATGCCGAATTTCGTTGCAATAAAGGCCTCGTTGCGCCGGTTGGCTGCGGCGCGACCGACCAATTGTTCATTGTGTCCATTGCCATATGCGTCGGCAGTATCAATTAAGGAGCACCCTTCATCAAGCGCGTACCGAATGACTTCAACGGCATTATCTTCATCAGTGGTACCATAATACCCTTCGAGGCCCATTGCGCCGTATCCAATAGCGCCAACGGGGGGACCCTCACTGCCAAGATTACGATGTTGTTTCATTTTAATTCTCCCTTCTTTCTAATTGCCATAGTGCGAAAATTTATTTTTGGGACAGGAGACATTTCTTTGAAAAAACGATTATGCTTGGTTGCTAAGTCTATTGCTGGCTTCGTCGATCATTGCCGTTAATTTATCACCTCCTTTGAGGCCTAACACTTGCGCATAACGCTGGTGAAAGCTCTTCCAGGCGTCCTCGATGGGTTTACGCAGATTCTCCCCCTCTTTAGTGGCGTAGACTTTTGAAGCCTTTCCTTCGGTTAGGCGGGTTAAATACCCTTTGTGCACCAGTGCATCGACAAACCGTGTGACTGTTGATGGTGCCAGGTGCAGGTGCTCACACAGTTCTTTCTGGCCAATACCGGGATTATCATTAACCAGCATCATTAAAAAGGCGTGCGCGGGGAATTCTCTATTATGGCATTCGGGCATTATATCCACTTTATTTCCTTAAATCAACCAAGGTTGAAAGGTTGTTCAGATTGGCATTACTAATCTACAAGAAAAAGGAAACTCAAATTGATAGATTACCATGACAAATTCACAACCTCACCAGACTATAGATTGCACAATTGGTAATCTACATTTTGAACTGAGTGTCTATTACGTGCCTGCTCCTAAAATAAAGGAAATATGCAGATTGCATATCGAAAGGCACAATGATTATGATTTTTTGGACCAGTGAGGCAGCACGATATGTTGTGGTGTGGCCTATTAGTCGCGAAGTGAAGGATACATCGCATATCTCAATTAATTAAAAATGATCAGAATTTCATATCATCGGCATTTTTTTACAGAAAACGCGGGTCTTTGCTATCTGCTATATAGAACCAATCAAACTTATTTCAGGCTTGGCACAACATCTTGCGGTAGGCCTTTTAGCTAAAAGTCGCTTTCAATTTCTCATACGAATATTATATCTACTATAGATCAAATGCATTTAAGTTTCAGATTTCACCAACATGCACTTCCAGAAATTTTTAAAATTGCGTAATACCGAATTGTCAAATGACGTTATGGTACGTATTCCGAATCTCCCAGTTTTACTTCCGTTCAGGGATTAAGCGCTATGGGACGGAGGCTGAAGCCTAAATTCCGCCTTATCCCTTGTTTCCGACTTCCGCATTGGCTAGCGTCTGTCTTCTTTCCTCAGCCTTGCGTCATCTGCCCTCTTTTCTCTGTCCTCTGCCCTTTGTCTATTGAATGTCTCGATCCGTAATTAAACATCCGATCGAACTTTGCGGGCCTCTTTTAATTTTTTGTATACCGTATTTCTGGAAATGCCAAGTTCGCGGGCTATGGCGGATATATTGCCGCTGTTCCTTTCATAGGCAGCGCCAGTGATCTGCAGTTCCTGATCGGCCAGATTTTTCGCCGGCGGTTCGGCTGCCGGGCCGGCAGAGGGGACCGGGAGAATTTTTTGTATGTCTTCGGCACACACCCTTCCGTTTTCACAGGTGATCAGCAGGCGGGTCAGCACGCCTTTTAATTCCCTGATATTTCCCGGCCAGCTGTAAGCTTCCAGCCGGCGCAAAGCCGCCGGTTCCAGTCGGAGAGGCTGTTCGAAGGTTTCGATGATGGCGTCGATGATCTTGTGAAGATCCTGCCGATCCTGCAGGGCCGGCAGGCAAACCTCCATGGTGTTGATGCGGTACAGCAGGTCCGGGCGGAAGTCTTCCGGCGGCTCTTTGCATTTCGAGACCGCGTTGGTGGCGGAAATCAGCTGGATGTCCAGCTGAATTTCCGTGGTGTTGCCCACCGGACGGATTTCCATGCGATCCAGGAAACGCAGCAGCTTGGCCTGGACCTGAGCCGGCATGGTCCCGATTTCATCCAAAAAAAGGGTCCCTCGATTGGCCTGACGCACAAGGCCTTTTGACCCGCCCCGGGTCGCCCCGCTAAAGGCCCCCTCCTGATGGCCGAAAAGCTCGGATTCGATCAATGTTTCCGGCAGTGCTGCGCAGTTGACGGCTACAAAATCTCCTTTGCGGTTGCTGACAGCGTGGGTGTAACGGGCTATCAGTTTTTTGCCCGTTCCGGTTTCACCCCGGATGAGAATCGGCACGTTCAATTCAACGGCCCGTCTCACCAGGTGCATGGCGGACCTGACGGACGGGTCGTCGCTGACCATGGATATATCCCGCGGGGCTGCGCAAGGATTTTGGCAGACAGGTTGTGCTACAGTCAACTTGCGGGCGCGATAATTGAAGGCCCGGACGGCAAAGGAGCTACCCTCAGTGTCGGTAAGAGAAATTGACCGGGCATCGGACAGCCGGTCAAGAAACTGTCTGAAAGGCGTACGGAAAATCTGGTCGAAATGGACTCTGGCGCGGGGAGGTAAGTCCTGCAGAAAAAACCGGGCCTGGCGATTGGATTCTGCGAGGATACCCTCTTCATCGAAGGCAAGCATCCCTGATTGCAGGGTTCCCAGAAATTCGCGGCGATTGTGGAGTTCGAAAATCAGGTTGCTCCTGTGGCGGGCTTTAAACAGGCTGTTTTCTATGGTGACACATGACATTCTGACCAGTGCCAGGGTGTGTTGCTGGCGTGAACGGCAGTCGGAGGTCGCATCGATAATGCCCGTTAATCTGCCGTCGGGTCCAATAATCGGTGCGGCGGCGCAAGTCAGGTCCGCATAAGCTTTAAAATAATGTTCTGCACCGTGGACGATGGCCGGTCTTTGTGTTGCGGCAACCAGGCCGAGGGCATTGGTCCCGTTGATTTCCTCCTGCCATTTGAAACCCGGAAGCGTCCAGCCGGAGTTGTTGGTGTTGATGGAGCCATCGACGATTCGGTCGAGAATAACGCCATCGTTGTCCGCAAATATGATGATGAATTTGGACCCTGCAATTTGGAGGTGGAGATTTTCCATCTCCAGTTTTGCCAGTCGACGCACCAGACCGTTTTCCTCCCGCCGCGTGTTCAAATCCTTGTCGCTGATTTGAATTTGCTCAGGATAACCGAATGGATCGAGGCCGATGCCGAAGCAACGCTGCCAGGATGCTCGGATTTCCGGGCTGAAAAACTTAGCCGGGACAATTCCCTCACGGGTCAGAAAAGGGAAATGGGGTCAAATCTCCGTTTGACCTTTCACGGCGTTGCACTCAATTGTTGAAAACAATCGATAAATCGCTGATAACCCGCCATCTGCGTGATAAACCGTTACACTTCCGGACATGTTTCATTACATGGAGCCCGCCTTACGGGTATTTTATTCTTTAGGGGCGCGACATGTTTCAAAAGTATCCAAGCTGATGACAAAGGTTAATCGTAGACCTGACCCCCTTCGTTGGCCCCCTTCGTCTTGAAGGCGTGAATAGGGCGCTGATTCGCAAACTCAGTGGAGACACCGGAACCAATGATATCAGCCGTGTTCTGCGGGTGCCAGGAACCTACAATTTCAAGTTAACAAACAATCCGAGAGAAGTCACCGTTGTCTGGAGTGACGGGCCAAGATACGATTATGAGCAGTTTGTAGAGCTGGCAAAAGCTGAAAAGGAAAAACAAGAAAAAGCAAAAGCTCCACCCAAAGCTGCTAAAACGGATCCTGGCAGACCATCAACAGTAATTTGGGATCAGAAAGTCGATAGCCTGCCAGTCTCGGACAAAATCAAGCAGCTCATAATATCCGGTCACAACGGGTCATATCCTTCTCGCAGTGAGTCCGATATGGCTGTGATATTGGCTCTGGTCAACAAAGGATTTGAATTTCCCAACATTAAATCCATATTTGAAAATTATAGTATCGGCGAAAAATACCGGCAGCACTCCGCGAAGGACAACTACCTCAAGTACAACATCGAAAAAGCGAAAGAGTTTTCGAACCTGACCGGAAGTGAGATGCAAGATCCTCTGTTTATATCGGGGGCGATGCAATCCGACAGTGGTAAATACAGCCTGAAGATCGTGCGATTTCAGGAATACATGAACAAAAAGCACAGGCTCAAATTTCTGGAAAAAGAACGGGCTTTTTTTCTATACACAGGTACCTCGTATGAACAATGCAGCGAGGATCGGCTGAACTTCATCTGCCAGAATGAGCTGGGGGATCATCGGGAGCTTTTTTCCAAGACAGCTCTTTCTAACTTCATTCATTACAGTATTGCGGATATTTTGATAGACGCGGATAAAGCATACGAGGATCAGGTCCAATATTATAGGCTGAATTCAGGCACCAGGCACGCGGAGATGTTATCATCACCCGTTTTGCGGATGACTTCGTCGTCGGATTCCAGTATCGGTCTGAAGCAGAGCGACTGCTCAACGAATTACGCGAGCGCCTTTTGCCAATCGGTACAGTGGCTATGGTGGAAAACACTGAAGCGCCGTAGTCAAAAACACAATATGACTTGGCGGCGTATGGAGTATCTTTGTGCGAAGTGGCTTCCACCGGTTCGCGTCTATCATCCATATCCTTTTGTGCGCTTTGGCGTTATTACCTGAGGCAGGAGCCGTATGAGGTAGTCCCTCACGTACGGATCTGTGCGGGGGGTGCCGGGTAACCGGCATTCCTACCGCGACCTTTGCTTTTAGACACCTTTGCTTTCATATAGTTATTGGTGGACTTGCACTGCTCGTCCATAGGGCTCATATCTTTCTGAGGAATGCTGCATTACAGCTATCTCCCAATGACAGGAACGACAGAATTTGTCGTTTAATCGATTAAAGATATCTGACACCATTCACACTGAACACAACCATTCATGCCGCTATTGCCACAAAACCTTATGGCCTTGTGTGCAGATTGGGGATGAACAACTACATATTGTGCCGTGTTAGGATATCGGTGCAGAACAAGATTAAAATTAAGACTTGACATGAAAAAAGACGGGATATAGTCTGATAGAGTTCAGCGAAAAAACTAATGCCGGAAGCCTAGTAGACACTTATCCGGAATTAGTCGAATTGATGGAGCTTGCAGATCGCGGATTAGTCAACCTCTCAACAAAAGAATATCGCTTGAGTGAAGCAAATCAAGCTCTGACCGACCTTAATGCAGGTAAGATATAGGGCCGGGCGGTCTTAATCCCTTGATCTCATATGCAGAGGAATGATTTTGCCTGGTTTCTTTGAAATCATTTAAAATCCCTTGCTATTACAAGGCGGGTGCGGGCGATTCTTTCACGCTTCATTTGTGCATGCAGAGAAATGAAGAGATAATTCGGATCTATATTGTACTTAATTAAAATAGAAAAGGAGGGAGGTCATTATGAGATTACACATCGTAGCATTGATAGCAGCAATGGTCTTTCTGGTTAGCAACGCAGCTTTCGCTGACAAATGGGGGGACCAATTCCCACACATTGCCAAAACAGGAGATATTCCAGGTGAATGTTCCTACGAAGCTATGTCTAAAAAGAATTACCAAGGCAGGACATTAAACATCAGCACCCATGCTGTACCGGTTATGGGAGAACCAACTGCGCTGCATGCAGAGCAATTTGCCAAGCTGACCGGGGCGAAAGTAAACGTTGTGCATACACCTTTCGGAGACTTATTTCAAAAAACAATGGTTCCCCTGCAAACCGGTCAAACACCGTATGATGTCATGTTTGGAGGGTCTTACTGGATCGGTGACTGGATAAACTACATCCAACCGGTTCCCCAGAAGTATATTGACATGCCTCAGATGAAAGACGTGACTCGAAACTATATCGATGTGGCCTCCTGGAAAGGTACAATGATGCAGTTTCCTGTTGACGGAGATCGACATTACCTGAAATATCGCGCTGACGTGATTAACAATCCGGAAATGCAAAAAAAATATAAAGCGGATACCGGAAAGGAATTAAGAGTTCCCAAAACCTGGAAGGAATACGCAGAAATAGCCACTTACTTCAACGGTTGGGACTGGGATGGCGATGGCGAAAAAGAATACGGCTCAGCTGAGGTCGTGGCAAGGGACAATTTAATGTTCTCAGCCTTTATTAGTCGTGTGGCTGCTTATGCCAAGAATCCTCGAACACCTGGCGGTTTCTTTTTTGATTTGGAAACCATGGAACCACTAATCAATAGCCCTGGATTTGTTGAGGGATTGAAAGACTTTGTAGAAGCTACTAAGTATATGCCTCCAGGCGGGCAGAACTTTGGCTTAGGGGAAGAAATATTCTCATTTGGCGGGGGACAGACGCTATTCAGCTATTCTTGGGATGACGCCTTTGTGCAAGCCCAGCAAGATGACAGCCCCATCAAAAATAAGGTAGGTGCAGCACCTCTGCCCGGCGCTGAAAAGGTCTGGAACCGAGTGAAAGGTGCCTGGGAAAATAAATATAACCACGCGCCATACATCACCTGGGGATGGGGGGTAGCGGTTGCAAAAAACAGCAAGAACCACGACATGGCCTTTGATTATCTTTGCTTTTTTGCCAATCCAGCCAACCACGCAGCTGATTTGTCTATTGGTCGCTTTGGCGTCAATCCTTATCGGAAATCTGACTTCGATCCAAATTATTATGTTGAAAATCAGGGCTGGGATAGAAAAGTTGCTGAAACCTATACAGCAACGCTTAGCGGAATGGAAGCAAGTGATAACAGGGTGTTTGATCTGCGCGTACCTGGCGTCAATCAGTTTTACTCCGCCATGGCTACAGGTGTGAGCAAAGCCATTGCCGGTCAGAAAACACCGCAGGAAGCGCTTGATGAAGTCGCGGCTGAGTGGAAGAAAATTGTCAATCGGCTGGGTAAAGAAACGATAAGAGATGCATACTCCGCTGTTGTCGCCTTAGAGGACAATAAATAGGTTTTTGTATCAATAACCGCCCTTCCCAAAAAGGGCGGTTTCTTTTTAATATATCCCGACGCCGACAATTCAACTTTCAGTAAAAAAGGCAATCATACTGATTACTGGTGATTGTCCACCTTTTGAAATTGAATTTCTAATACCTCACCAAAGCTCTGCCTGAATATGGTATTGATTTAAATTGGAACGCAAGGTATTTAGCTCTGACAGTGTGGGAAGTTAAGTTCTTCATTTTTCTGTACATATGGTAAAATCGGTTTACCTCTGCGCGACGATTTGCCTATCTACTTTCCGGTGAATAACAAACATTACAAATGGACTTCAAACATAAACAAGTATTCCTATTACCCGGATTAATCGTACTACTGGGAATTTTGATATTTCCCATCGTCTTTACGGTTCGGCTAAGCTTGTCAAGCTGGGATATCATTGTCCCAGGACTCGATTGGATCGGTATTGATAATTATATAAGATTATTTACGGACGATAGCCGGTATTGGGAAGCGCTGGTGAGACTTATCTTCTTTTCTTCAGTCACCGTTTTTCTTCAATATGTGATCGGTTTTACACTGGCCCACCTGGTTTGGAAAGAGGTTATCCTAAAACGATTTCTGCGGGTACTTTTTTTGATACCGATGATGACGACGCCGGTCATCATGACAGTTATTTGGAGAACCATTTTCCACGAATCGTTGGGGCCGGTGAATGATATCCTGAGCTATTTTGGTGTTGCTTATATTCCATGGCTAACGGATGAAAGTTGGGGAAAACTCAGTGTGATTATTGTTGAAGTCTGGCAATGGACACCGTTCATGTTCTTACTGCTGCTGGCCGGCTTGTTGTCGTTACCCAAAGAACCTTATTTAGCTGCTGCAATCGATGGCGCCGGATCGGTGAGAACCTTTTTTTATGTGACGTTTCCATTAATGGCACCGATATCTATCGGGGCCATCATTATCAGGGTGATTGAAGCGTCCAAGATTTTAGATACAGTCTATGTTTTGACGTCCGGTGGACCTGGAACGGCAACGGAAACGTCCAGTTTTTATATTTACATCAAAGGATTGAGGGAATTCCAGCTGGGATATTCAGCAACCATGTCATTCACCTATCTAATTATCATGATTATCAGCTTGACGATTATCGCTAAACTCTTGCACCGTTTATTGATCAAAACCTAAAGCGTTACGATGAAAAGTCTTTACTATATAATTAAATACACATTTATCACCCTTTGGTCTGTTTTTGTGATCTCTCCCTTTTTGTGGGCGTTATCCACGTCCTTCAAAAATGCAAACGCTGTTACAGGTGGTGCGACCTATATTCCATGGCTCCAATTCCAACCAACAATGGAAGGCTGGCGGGTGCTGGTAAAAAGTGGCGGTCAAGGCGGTATCGACATTATCGCGCCTTATATAAACAGCATCGTGGTGACCATGTCAGCAAGCGTGATCAGCCTTACTTTAGGCACATTGGCAGCATATTCATTGTCACGATTCACCTTCAAAGTCGGTTTTATTAAGAACAATGACATCACCTTCTTTTTCATTTCCCAGAGAATTATGCCTCCCATTGTGTTGTCTATTCCGTTTTTTATTATGTTGAGTAAATTCGGATTACTGGACAGTTTGCCGGGTCTTGTCATTGTTTACGTGGCCCTGTTGATGCCAATTGCTGTTTGGATCATGGTCGATTTTTTTAACGGTGTCCCCAGAGAGATCGATGAAACAGCGCTGATTGACGGTTGTAATCCGTTCCAGGCCTTTTACAAGGTTGTGCTGCCAAATTCCATACCGGGCTTAATTGTAGCTTTTCTATTTTGTATCATCTTTGGCTGGAACGACTTCTTTTTTGCTTTCGTTCTAACCTTCACTAAAGTTCAGTTGATACCAGTGGCCATCGTAGCCTTAAATTCGTCTGTCACTCCCTGGTGGAGCCTATCTGCCTCCGCATTAGTTTCGGTCGCACCTTTGGTCATCATCGCCTTCATTGTGGAACGCTACCTGTCCAAGGGAAATTTGTCAGGTGCCTTAAAGTAAATAAAATGACTCTTATTGCCAAAAATATTACCTACAGACCTGACGAAGAATTTCATCTCAATGATATTTCGTTTGAGATGAATAAAGGTGAGCTCTATACCCTTTTAGGAAGAACATTATCCGGAAAAACAACCCTGCTCAAAACCATTGCAGGACTCCAGCCATTTGATAGTGGCGTTTTGCTTTATGATGATCAACGATTTGACAAACTTCCTGTATGGCAAAGAAATGTGGCAATGGTTTATCAACAATTTGTCAACTATCCGCATTTAACGGTTTATGAAAACATCGCCTTCCCCTTGAAGCAGCGAAAACTGGCCGCCCGTTCAATTGATGAGCAAGTACGTCAATCGATAAAAACGGTGGGACTAGGCGGTTTTGAAAACCGGAAAATACAAGAGTTATCAGGAGGAGAGCAACAAAGGGTTGCCTTAGCCAGGTCCTTTGCCAAAAAAGCTCGAATCATGCTTCTGGATGAACCCTTGGTCAATTTGGACTACAAATTAAGGGAACAGTTACGGGATGAGTTTAAAAACCTTTTCTCAGCTGAACTATCTTCTGAATCCATCCTGATTTATTCCAGCACGGACCCGCTCGAAGCGATGCAGTTAAATGGTCACACTATCGTCATGGATGAGGGGCGAATTCTGCAACATTCAGGCGCTAAGGACGTGTTTGAAAATCCGGCAACGATTAAAGTGGCTGAAATCACGAATGACCCGGTCATGAACACGATGAGTGGCAGCATTTCAGAGCAAGAAATTGTTATTAATAGCGATTTTAAACTGAAGCTACCGGATCATTTTAAAAATTTATCGCTGGGTTCATACATTTTTGGCATAAGGGCAGCAGAGCTTACCATTCATGAAAACGGCATTCCATTCACCCTTGAATTCTCAGAAATTAGCGGCTCGGAGACTTTCCTGCATCTTGAAAATAATGGTGTTTCGCTTGTGGCGCTTATGGAAGATTTCGTCGCTATTGATGCACATCAGAAGCTGATGATTGATATCAATGTTGATCAAATGTACGCCTTTGATATGGAATGTCAATTAGTAAAGTCACCATTTCAAGAGTAACACAATGGCAAAAATTGAATTAAAAGAAGTCGCCCACACCTATCATCCCCAAGCTGAGCAAATAGACTATGCCCTGAAACCATTCAGCATCACCTGGAATGATGGCCACAGATATGCTGTTTTAGGGCCTTCTGGCTGCGGAAAAACCACCATGCTCAATATCATGTCTGGTATTGTCACACCTTATAGTGGCCGTATTCTATTTGATGGCGTAGATGTGACACAAAAGCCGACAGCTTCCAGAAATATTGCTCAAGTTTTTCAGTTTCCGGTAATCTATCATACGATGACCGTCGAACAGAATCTCGCCTTTCCTTTGATTTGCAGAAAGGTGAGTAGCGACATCATAAAAAAGAAAGTATACGAAGTGGCAGAGACCTTAAATCTCCACCACCATCTAACGAAATCCGCAAAAAAGTTAACTGCAGACCAAAAGCAGCTAATTTCTTTGGGGCGGGGTTTGGTGAGGGACGAAGTTTCCGCCATTTTGATGGACGAACCCCTGACCGTGATCGATCCTGATTTGAAATTCAGATTGAGAAGGACCCTGAAAGAGATCAATGAAAAATACAAAACCACCTTAATCTACGTAACCCATGATCAAAACGAAGCAATGACATTCGCTGAAAACATCGTTGTCATGGATCATGGCAGCATCGTGCAAAGCGGAAGCCCAAAAGAACTTTTCGAAAAACCCCATACCACCTTCGTAGCCTATTTCATCGGATCTCCGGCAATGAACATGTATTCCTGTTCAATCGAAAACAACAAGATCAAGCTCGGGCAGCGAAAATTGAAACTTGATTATGACTTAAACCGGCTCAAATCCAATAATATAAAGCTTGGGATACGTTCAGAATTCATCACCCTGGGCCAGGATCAACAGGAAAACACAATTGCGTGCAACATCAAGAATGACGAGGACTTTGGCAATTATAGATTGCTTACCTGTTATTTTGATAACTTGGAAATTAAAGTAAAAATTAACAGAAAAGAGCAGATTAACGCTGATACGATTTCTTTGCACTTGCCACCAGACAAATGCTGTCTCTACGAAAACGATGTCCTGGTAAATTAAAAAAATCAGACTTCTTTACGCTAAACCAATCAGGCCCTGAGAGGATTACGATTACTATAATAAGACAAACTGAAGGAGGCGATCATGTCCAAACCAAAAGTGGCCATTGTTAAAACAGGTGATTTGAAAGGCAACTCCGAATTTCTGGGCGGGAAATTTGTTCGATATGACGAAGATATCGCACAGCTCAAGGAAAAAATTGCGGAGACCATTGCCCTCTCAGTGGGTAGTATCGACAGTATCATTAAGGAAGGTGAGACGGTCCTGATCAAACCGAACCTTGCCTTTCAGGCACCCCCCGAAAGCTTTTCGGTTGTCGACCCGCGCGTGATCGAGGCCGTGGTGAGCTACCTCAAGGAAAACTCAAAGGCCAAAGAAGTCTGGGTAGGCGACAATCCTTCCCTCGGCCAGCATGTCGGCAAAGCCCGTCCGGCTTTTGAGATGGCGGGTATGCGCGCCGCCGCCGAGCGGGGCGGTGCCGACCGGGTCATTTTCTTTGACGAAGAGGAACTGGCCGACGTGGCAATACAAGGTGCCAAATTATACCGACAGGCTAAAATCTATAAACCCCTGCTGGATGCCGACCGCGTAATTAATTTGCCTAAAATGAAAACCCATCTGGCAGGAACCGTTACCCTGGGGATCAAAAACTGGCAGGGCATCATTCCCAATGTTCACCCCAGCGGGGAGCAGCAGGACGTCCATCGCCTGGACCTGGGCCAGAAGTGTGCTGACCTGCTGCGGGTTCGGGAGGCCGACCTGACGCTGGTCGACGGCATCATTGCCATGGAGGGTCAGGGACCGCACGCCGGCACACCGCTTGAAATGAATCTGTTGATTGCCGGCTCGCAGACGGTGGCAGTGGATGCCGTGACGGCATACGTCATGGGGTTTGAAACCATCGAAGTACCGGCCATTCGCATTGCGGCTACCGAAGGGTTAGGGGTCAGGGAAATCGATAAGATCGAGATCGTGGGGACAGCGGTTGCAGAAGTGCGCACTTTTTTCAAAAGGCCCATGAATGATCCAACGGGATTAATCCCCGGTATCCATGCCATCATGCAGCAGACCTGCCCGGGCTGCTTTGTCAATATCCGGGGTGCTTTGGACAACTTCAACAACAACGTCGACACCAAAGACTTCAGCGGCAAAGTCGGAGATATATATATTGTCGCCGGAGGTGTACCTGATTTTGAGCCGGAGCAAGTTAAGGATAAACATCTGTTTGTGACCGGCAACTGCTGGAAACTTTTTCCGAGCAAGGATAAGGTCGAAGACGCGATGAAGCTGGCCAAAAAAGTCATCGAATACCCGGGCTGTGCACCGGTCTACATCTTCGCCCAGCTCAACGGTGATTTGCAGGCCCTTTATCAGGAATGCGGCGGCGTGTTGTGCCCCCTTCCCTGACAGACCTTGCTATAGTCTGAAAAAGCGAATATCGAATAATGAATGTCGAATGTCGAAGTAAGGTATTCTGTCTATTATAAAAAAGCCTGAGCAAAGCGATTCCGTCCTTCGAAATTCTGCGGTTCGCTGTTCCAACCATGTGATTTTTCATATAAGGTGTCAGGAGGACGAACATAAGAGTTGAAACCTGATCCGGCGGAACACCTGAAACCTGGAAAGCTTAAACTAAATCACCAAAGATTTTGATTTACACCCGGTGATGGATAAATGATGGCTGCACAAAGACAAACCGGCTACTGGCTGGATCTGGGGTTGACTCGGTATGCCCCGGCCTTTGGGATCCAGGAACAGATACTTCAGGCGCGTCTGGACGGACGGCTTGCGCCAACGGTCATCCTGCAGGAAAATCTGCCGATCTTCACCATCGGCCGATCGGGCAGCCGGGATAACATTTTATCCTCGCCGCAAGATCTTGAGCAGCGCGGCATTGAGGTGCTGGAGGTAAACCGGGGCGGTGATGTCACCTATCATGGGCCGGGCCAGCTGATCGTTTCCCCGCTGTTATACCTGGGAGATATCGGCCTGAACGCCAATCAATACCTGCATCGGCTGGAGGACGTGCTGATTGATCTGCTGGCCGGCTATGATATTCATGCCGGCAAGAAAGCAGGTCTGCCCGGCGTCTGGCACGGCGAAGCCAAGATCGCAGCGGTCGGAATCGCCGTGAAGCACGGCCATACGTTTCACGGCTTCTCACTGAATCTCAAGCCGGATCTGGCAGCCTTTAACCTGATTAACCCCTGCGGCGTCAGCCAGATGCCCGTGACATCGATCCGGCAGGTATTGGGGCAGTCGCCCCCCATGGCGCAGATCAAGGCCCGACTGAGGGAGATCCTTCATAACAGCCTTGCACTTGAAACCCGAACGACCACCTGGTCGGATCTTGCACGAAATCTTAACCGCTGAAATCTAACCCGGATCCGCCTGCGGCGGAGAGTCAAACAGGTTGAATTAACCATTTTGGCTCTAATTAGCTGTTTAGGTTCTCCAACAAATGCCTAAATTTAATGTGTTCCGTCTATTGAATAAAAAGCTTTTTCATTAAATGAAAAGAATGGACAATTAAGACTCTAAATTCGTCGCCATTCGTGCATTAGAGAGACGGACGAAAGAAATTTTCAATTTAATAAAAACGAGGAGGATAAATCGTGCATTACGATATAGCAATACCGCCAACGGCCGACGGTGCCCTGGAGGTCACGGTTGTCTCATGGATAAAGGCGGCGGGTGATCAAGTTTCAAAAGGGCAGGATCTGGCCGAAGCAACGACCGAAAAAATTACCCTTTACGTCACGGCACCTGCCGACGGTACCTTAAGTGAAATCATTGTCGCAGCCGGATCGAAAGTGAAGGTCGGCACCGTAATCGGTGTGCTCGAAGGAGCATAGAATTTTAGCAGTTAATTTTATGCATTTTGTGCAAATAAACGTATTGGGATATTTTCGCTGACTTGTAATAATTGAATATTTTCGATTGAATATTGAAGGTGCGCCTTGGGCGCATCAGTTTTAATAAAGACGAAGCGACGCGCTGCGCAAGCGCCTGCGCTGCGCGAGCGACATCCATAAATATTCAATTTGCAATCTTCAATTTTCAATTCCGGCTCGTCCGGGTTAGGAGGTACGTATGAGGCTGGCAGGCAAGGTGGCCCTGGTGACCGGCAGCAGCCGGGGTATTGGCCGGGAGATCGCAATGGCGATGGCGCGCGAAGGGGCCGATATCGTCATCAACTACAGTCGCAGCAAGGACGCCGCCGAGGCCGCGGCTGAAGAAATTAAACAGCTGGGACGGCAGGTGCTGGCGGTCCAGGCCAGTGTGACCGAGCGCTCCCAGGTAGAGCACTTGATCGGGTGCGCTGTTGAAAAATTCGGCCGGCTGGACGTCCTGGTAAACAATGCCGGCGGATTTCCGATAAAGCCGTTTGCCATGGTGACCGATGATGAGTGGGATGAGGTGATGGCACTTGATCTAAAGAGCGTTTTTCTGTGCAGCCAGATCGCCCTGGTACCGATGCGCGGGCAGCGCAGCGGCACCATTGTCAACATCGCTTCCGTTTCCGGGCTGGTCGGGGCGGTGAGCATGGTACCCTATGCAGCCGCCAAGGGCGGGGTTATCGCCTTTACCAAGGCCCTCGCCCGGGAGATTGCACCCATGGGTATCACGGTAAATGCCGTCGCACCGGGAATCATCGAAACCGATACGGCATTGGATGTATTTCCGGAAACGGCGCTTAAAGCTTACACCACGTATCAGGTACCCCTCGGTCGGCTGGGATCTCCGGCCGATGTCGTCGGCCTGACCGTTTTTCTGGCTTCGGCTGAGGCCGGTTATATTACCGGCCAGGTGTATGCCGTGGACGGCGGTTATACCATGCAGTAGCGTAATCCCTTAAGGAATCAACACCGCCCGCCCCTGAATCTTGCCGTTATTTAAATCTTTAAGCGCCAAATTGGCATCGGAAAGCTTATATTCCTTAATGGCAAGTTCGACGAGACCGCGATCGGCCAAGGCCATCAGTTCCGTCAGCTCGGCCCAGGTGCCGACCAGATTACCAATAATATTTCGCTCGGATATAATCAAATCGACTGCCGGTATTTGTATATCCTCACCATACCCGACGATATAGTAATTGCCCATCGGCCGGGTCATGGCAAGCCCTTTGGCGGTGGTCCCTTTTTCACCGACAAAATCGATAACTGCCTCAGCACCAACCTCACCGGTCAGGTTTAAGACGGCCTCCACTTCCGAGCCATCGGCCTTGATGATGTGGTCGGCGCCGCTTTGTTTGGCAAGTTCCAAAGATGAATCGGAAATGTCGACGACAATCACTTCGGAGGCACACATGGCCTTGAGGCACTGAATCCCGATGTGACCCAGACCGCCGGCACCAATGACCACGCAATATTCGCCGGGCAACAAGTGCCGTGTTGCTTTTTTGACAACGCGGTAGGCCGTCAGACCGGCATCCGAATAGGGTGCAACGTCTTTCGGTGCTAAGCTGGTCGGCAGTTTAACCAGGTTGCGTACGGATGTTTTAAGTGCTTCGGCATACCCCCCGTTTGAATCAAGACCCGGGAAAAGCCCATCGCCATGCATATCGTGACCCCGCCGGCATGCCAGGCAGGTTCCATTGGTAACCTTAGGGTGAACGATCACCGGATCTCCCTTTTTAAACTCTTCTACTTCCGTCCCGACTTCTTCCACCCACCCCGCGTTTTCATGCCCCATGATCAGGGGTAGAAGACTATTGCCGTCCGGGTCCATATGAGGCCGCCACACACCTTCTATAATATGCAGATCTGTTCGGCAGACCCCGGCACCCCCGATACGGACAATGACGTCGGTCGCTTTATCGATTTTAGGATCTTCGACGTTCTCCAGATTTACCCAATGCTCCGCAGTAAATTTATCATCGTATTGATTTAGCACCTGCGCTTTCATTCTTTTCATCCTTTCTATTCATAAAATACCTCTTATCGAGGTTATCAATCATCTTATTTAAAATAATTGATGCATTTCTTTTGTCAAAATTTTTTTTTCTTTTCCAGTTGCCTGGATAATTATTATCCAATGTCCATGAAATAATTGACATTGAACTTTTACTCGGCTAATCAGGGAAAATCATGGCTACAATTTAAACCGAAGTTGGAAAAGGAGCTCAAAATTGCGTGATCAATTAATTACTGCAATGGAAAACGCCATCGAGGAAGTCAGGCAATGGCCGAAGAAAGAGGTTCAGATATTTCACCACAACGACTCCGACGGCCTCAGTTCAGGGGCGATTTTGACCCGCACTTTTGAGCGGGCCGGCTATAGAATAAAGCGCTTTTGCCTGGAAAAGCCCTACCCGGCCCTGCTGCAAAAAGTATATGAACAGGACGGCGAAATCATTATTTTTGCCGACTTTGCCGGCCGCATCGCCCCCATGCTGTCGAATTTAAACCAGGGGCGCAATCTGACCCTGATTTTGGATCACCATGTGGCGGAGGCATCCACGGATCCGAGGGTTCATAACCTGGATCCCGACCTCTACGGTCTCAAAGGCGATCGGGATATCGCCGGTGCAACCACCTGCTATTTGTTTGCACACACCTGGAATCCGGCGAACAAGGATCTGGCAGTCATCGCCGCCATTGGTGCCGTGGGTGACGAATTTTTCGTGGATGGCTGCCTGGTCAGTGAGAACCGGGATGTGACCCTGGAAGCGGTGGCGCAGGGTAAAATGGAAATCAAAGCGCAGGAGGTCGGAGAACGCTACTATCTCAACACCTCCGCTGGCCAGGTACCCTGCAATGAATTCGGGGCGTATCTGGACACCCTGGGAGCTGCCGGCTATTATCAGAACGGACCGGACATGGGGATTAAAGTTTGTCTTGAAGGTACTACGCCGGACTCCGACCAAATGCTGCAAGAGCTTAAAGCGGTTCAGGCCAGAGCATTCGAGCAGGAAATCCAGCGCATCAAATCAGGGGGCCTCAATAAGACGGAACACATCCAATGGTTTCAGGTAGAGAACCGATTTAATCCCATGGGCGTCAAAATGATCGGTGTTTTTTGCTACGCCATTAAAGACTCCGACTTCATCGACCCCAAACGTTATGTGGCCGGCTACCAAATAATTCCCAATGAAATTCCGGGATTCGGCCCGATACCCATAGGCGATGTAAAAATATCGATGCGGGTTTCTGCTTTTATGGAGGGAAAAATCCGATCAGGCCGAGCAATGGGGTTGAACATATTACTGCCCGAAGCCACCAATAAGCTCGGCGGTTTTTCAGACGCCTGCCACAGCCTGACCGCCGCCACGACCGTAGCGATCGGCAAGGAAGAGGCCCTGATAGAAGAAATGGAAAAGATACTGGAAGTCGGAATGCGGAATGCGGAAGGTGGAAAATGAAGAAACGTTGATAAATTATGATGAAATCGAGGACCCAAGCTCAAACGGCCCAGTGTTCATTGCATCCCGGGGCCTCTGAATTCAATAAAAAAACCTCTTGGATCTTATTTAAAAAAAACTAGCTGATTTTATCCGTTCGGATAGAAACCAGGGGGCTTTAATGTGCCAAGGCGCTTGATATTGGTACCAACTATGAAAACACGGAAAGGATAAAATCATGGGTAAAGGAACTGCTTTCGGAAAAACGATCCTGATCGGCGATCAGTTTGTATTAAGAGAGGTACCGGCAATTGTGTCTTCAATTCCCTTAGAAACCGAATGTACCGTAGAGCGGCTGCCAGAGGGCGACGGTTGGGTACTGGAAGATAACCGCATCGAAGTGCCGGGCTATAAAAAGAAAAAAGAGCAGCAGCAGATTGATTCGATCAAACACATGCTGGAAGTGATGAAAATTGATGTTAAAAAATATCCTCTGAAAATAACCTACGGCGGATCGCTGTTGGCCGGCAGCGGTGTCGGCGCCAGTGCCGCCCACTGTGTTTCACTGGCCCGGGCCTTGAATGAAGAGTTTAACCTGGGGCTTTCCATCGACGAGATCAATCATTTTGGCTGGGAGGGCGAGTTTGCCTACCACGGCACGCCCAGCGGTGTCGACAACACCGCCTCGACTTACGGGGGCCTGATTCAATACCATATTAAAAAAGGCGAGAAGACCTGGCAGCGGATCAATTTGAAAGAACCGGTCGAAGTCGTTCTCGGCAACAGCGGGGTGACTGCCGACACCTCAAAACTGGATGACCATGTTGAAGAACAGGAGAAAAATGACCCCAACCTGTTTCAGGAACGCCTCCAAACCATCGCCCTGCAGTCCCAGGCCATGAAAAAAGCCCTGGAGAATTATGACCTGCCCAAAGTGGGAGATATCATGACAGCCAATCATGAAATCCTGATCAAAATGGATCTTTCCCACGAAACCCTGATCTACCTCTGTAATAAGGCCCGTGAATTGGGCGCTTTGGGCGCCAAGGTTACCGGCGGCGGCCGCGGCGGTTATATGAATGCCCTGACTCCCGGCAAAGAGCTGCAGGAAAAAGTTGCTTCGGCCATGGAAAAGGAAGGATATAAAGTAATACGGGCCACGGTTGGCGGCGTGTGATTGCGATTTGGCGGGCGGAAATAAACCCCATATGCCTGAAATTGTTTTTGCCTGAGAGGCACTAAATTAAAGGACATCGAACCCTCCAGGCGGACAGGCATCGAAAGTCCGATTCGTCAGCGGCGAGCAATATTACAGTCGGAAACCTGGTTTATATTTCGTCAGATGACAAGAAGGGAGTAAACCGGATTTTCTTGAAAAAGCAGTATCAATGCCCTGATCTGTTACCTTCATAATTTCCACATGGTTTGGGATATCACGAAATAAAGCGGGAATTATTTAATCTAACAGTTGATATTACAGAATTTGCACTTTCAAGGATTTGTGCAAGATTCTGACAGTTGACTTACGAAAAACTCCATAATCAGCCGACTGTGTTATGTTTTGCGTATCTTTAGGCCCGGGAGATCAAGGGTACTAAAGATAGATAGCAGTTGCGGTGCCAGTTTTAGTTATGTTGTGAACACCCTGGATCTACTTTTCTGGTTTTTATAAAGGAATGTATTTTCTTTGCTTA
>CACVKW010000553.1 GCA_902749685.1 Olavius sp. associated proteobacterium Delta 1
ATTAACAACCACCCTACATATAAGGAGGATTTTTTTCAATGACTCGTATTATTACTCACTTTATGACTCATTCTAAACCCGTTTTTGGACAAGAGTGTCGGATTATATTTAAAAATATTAAATTCTACCAATGGCATGCAACTGCATTCTGGTCTAACGGTTTTTTCTATCCCTTCAACGAATGGTTGTTTATCATTATTTCTGTTTTTTCTGCATGTGGATTTCTGATTCGGTTTAAAAAGTTTGGAATATATGAATTTTTTTTTCTTTTCTATTTAATGATAATATTTACCTGGCCGACAAATCAAGGTACGAGATTTTTGATACCAATCATACCATTGTATTTATTCTATTTTTTTTATTTCTTTGAGATTCTCAATAGTATTAAATTCAATCGGAAGTATCTAAACAGCGCGATCTCATTTTTACTATTCATCGTTATAGTTGCAGCTGGATTATCTTATTGTATGCTGTATCTCAAACGAGGCCTGCCTGCGATTAATCAGGGTATACACAGGTTTGAATCGATTAAACTTTTCGATGTCGTGAGAAATAAGACAAATGAAAATGATGTTATCATTTTTACCAAGCCACGTGTGTTGTCCTTAATGACTGCAAGAAAATCTTCTAGTTATCACAAGGCTAAAAGAGATGAAGATTTGTTGGATTACTTTGATAAAATTGGAGCTTCCTATATAATCCTACCAGTGAATAACTATTCATACCTTAAAGATCCATATCTAATGCGATTTATGTTGAGAAATAAAAATCGATTTATACCTATTTATTCTAATGATGAATTCGCTTACTATCGAATTATATAATGCCAATATCCGTGATTATGGGGTTCGTCAGCTCCGTCGATACGGAGGGAACAGTTTCAAATCCTGGATATGAACCCATCGGCAGTGAACTTAAATCATTTTGTGATATCGAAGATGGTGCCAAAAAAACATTTGTCAATTATTGCCGCTATTCTTATTCTTGTAACTTTCGCTGCTTATAAAGACGTTCGGCATAACGCGTTTATCAATTTTGACGATGACATTTACGTAACCGAAAATCAAATCGTCAAAGAGGGATTGACGCTCAAAGGAATATCATGGGCTTTGGACTTCAATCAACGCGGTTATTGGCAACCTTTAACATGGCTCTCCCACATGGTGGACTGTGAACTGTTTGGCTTAAATCCCGCCGGGCACCACTTGACCAATATGATGATTCACCTGGCAAATGCTCTGCTGTTGTTTTGGACTTTGTACAAAATGACCGGCAAGTTGTATCCTAGTGCTCTGGTTGCAGCCTTTTTTGCGCTGCACCCGCTTAACGTCGATTCCGTTGCCTGGATAGCCGAACGCAAGAACCTGTTAAGCACGTTTTTTTGGATGCTAAGCATGCTTTCTTACAATCGCTATGCAAAAAATCCGAAACCTGATCGATATCTGCTGACTTTAATTTTATTCACCCTGGGACTGATGGTAAAGCCGATGCTTGTGACATTGCCATTTGTTCTTTTGCTGCTGGATTTTTGGCCGCTAAAACGTCTGAAATATGGACAGCGGCAGGGGTATGGGCCAAAAGAGCCCCAAGTGCTGAACAGCAAAAATCAACATCGTGATGCGTATCGGTTAATAATTGAGAAAATACCCTTTTTTGCCATCTCTTGCGGATCGGTGTGGCTGTCGATTTTATCCGCACAACATATTAACAGTATGATTGCAGCGGATACAGTACCGCTGACGCTCCGTATCAGCAACGCGCTGGTATCTTATGTTGGCTATATTGGAAAAACAATTTGGCCCTTTGAATTGGCTGTCTATTACCCTTTTCCGGAAAACTTACCACTTTGGCAGATAGCAGGGTCTGGCGTTTTGTTGGTTTCGGTTACGGCTGTGGTTATCATGAAGATCCATCGCATACCATATTTAGGGCTTGGATGGTTCTGGTATATAGGCACCTTAGTTCCGGTTATTGGAGTTGTACAGACCGGCCTGTGGCCGGCAATGGCAGACCGCTGGGCATACGTGCCGTTGATCGGTCTGTTCATTATCATGTCGTGGGGAGTATTCGATGTCGCGCGAAAATGGCAATTCGGAAAACTGGTGACTTTCGGTATTGCCATTGCCGTCCTAGCAGGCTTATTCATTTCCACGCGTGTTCAATTGCAGTACTGGAAAAACAGCAGAGCCCTGTTCGAGCATGCACTGGCAGCAACTGCAGGAAATGCTGTGGCCCACAATAATTTGGCCAATGCCCTGCTCGATGAAGGCAAAGCCGAAGACGCCATTGGTCATTATCGATCGGCATTGAAGATCGACCCTAATTTTGCCAAAGCACACATGAACCTTGGCAACGCATTTATGAATGTTGGCTCTATTGAGGAGGCGGTTGAACATTACTTTGTATCAATTAGGATAGATCCTTTGGTTGCAAAAGCACACAACAACCTTGCCGTTGCATTCAGCGCCCAAGGCCGCCTATCTGACTCCCTTTCACACTTACAAGAAGCCCTGCGCCTTGATCCCAATTACGCGGATGCCTACAACAATTTGGGTGCAGTGTATCGGAAGCAAGGACGGGTAGAAAGGGCCGCCAAATGCTACCTGGAAGCTATCAGGTTGCGACCCGATTTTGCCGAAGCCTACAATAACTTAGGGTTGCTCTTAGCGCGAGAAGGTAAACCGAAGGTTGCCGTAATTTACTTCCGCAAAGCATTGCAAATAAAATCCGATTACAGCGAGGCCCGTGAGAACCTTGAAAAATCACAGACAGGTATTGACGAGTTCACGGCTAAAGTGTCTCAAATCAAAGGGAAAATAATACTCAGCCCCGAAAATTCTAGCCTTTACCTAAAACTCGGCAATCTTTATAAAAGGCATGGTGAGCTAGCTGAGGCCATCGCTCAATATCAAAAGGCATTATCGATTCAACCGGATTTGCAGCCCGCCATCCATAATTTAGCCGTCGCTTGCGCAATGAAAGGGCGATATGATAAGGCTGTGCATCTGTTGCAAAAAATGATAACCTACCAACCCGATAATGCGGAGCTTTACTATTACCTGGCCGGCATTTTCTCCAGGCAGAACAAAGTCGATCAATCGATACTTTTTTTAAAAAAAGCTGTCGCTAAAGGTTTTCAAAACTGGCAAAAGTTAAAAAATGATCGAAATTTTAAAAATATATCGGGCACTTCCTATTATAAAAGCCTGCTAAAGGGATCATCTGGCTGAAATTCGCGATACGCAAACAGGGGCAATCATCCGGGCCGACGCTATTTTGTTTTTCCAGAACCGTCTTCCGGTCCCTGGCTATCTCGATAAGAATTAAAAAAGGTGGCAATGGCACTCTTACGGTGAAGACTTGGTATCAATCCGATCAATGCTAGAGGTGATCCGCAAATATTATGCGTTTTTGGTTGACTGGAAACTTGCGCTTATAAAGCCAATAAAGCAGTGACCAATTATTACGCTCACTATCAACAATGCGAATTCTGCGGGATAAACGATTCTTGGACCGGTCCAGAATGTAACACCGGAAATTAGTGCAAAATATAAAAAAGTCAAAATCAAAGCAAGGGAAGTATAAAAAAGATGTTTCGACAATTCGTTCTTATACAACTTATTAAACCATGGTAAACTGATTACAAATAGTAATACTAATAGGTAGATTATTTTTAATAAATAGCTATTGAAAGAAACTAGTAAAGTTAAAAATTTATACATAAAGGATCGCTTGGGAAACTTTTTAGAATAAAAATGCCATAGATTGGGTCCGCTGATATTCTCAGTTATATTGCGTCTCATTGCTGTCCAAAATAAATTGAAAATCAAATACTGCCTTTAATAATAACAGGCAGTTATAAACGCGAAATTGGTGATTTCGAAATCAGGTTATGC
>CACVKW010000554.1 GCA_902749685.1 Olavius sp. associated proteobacterium Delta 1
CCGTTTGAGCAATTTTAAAAGTTTCGCAGACAGACCGCTCTGCCTGGCAAGCGGTTTCTTCTTTGCGGATCTCTTGATCGATTTAAACCCGTTGTCGGACAACCTGCTGACGGCTTCTTTAAAGTCCACCTGGTCGAACAATTCGATAAAACGGATCACATCACCG
>CACVKW010000555.1 GCA_902749685.1 Olavius sp. associated proteobacterium Delta 1
CCAGCATCGAGTATCAAGCATCCAGCATCTGCCCGGAAAAAGCAACGATCTCAGACATAACGGCCAGGCTAGATGACAAGAATTTATGCAATGTTAGGGATACGTCGTCGCCAACCCATCGTTTTATTTTTCTCTTGACATGAGAATATCTATAGAATAATTAAAAGCCAACAATTACATCTCTGAATCACCATCTCCTGCTGAATCTGACCGTTATCGACCAACTGCGCTTCTGCTATCTTGATGAATTGCACCTTTTAAATACTTCTACCGAAAAGAATATTGGATTCCATCAAACATTATCCTATCAATATGGTGAATTTACGATGGAGGCCCTCCTCAAATTGGGCCTGCCTCGCTCCTGACAGGAGTTATATTATCTTGTTGGGAGTCTGACAAATAACCGCCATCTTTATCAGCGTTGCCTTGCCGGCAATAGCGGCTGATATATATCTGCTGTGTTCATTGCAGTCGCATATATTGTCTGAATCATTTATCGGAAAGAAGGAGAAATCATGACTGCTTTTGAGAACGCCAAAAAATTTTTCCACGCCTGTGAAGCACCAGAAGGCTGGGTGGGCTGCAAACAATACGTGGCAAAAGACGCTCCGTTCGTTGCCCAAAGCGAACCTCTGGTTGGCATTGATACCGTGGAAGCCTACTGTGATTGGATGGCCGGTATGGGTACCATATCTCCCGGGGCAACATATGACCTTCACACATCCAGCTATGACGAACAAACCAGAATGGCTGTATTCTTTGCAACATATCACGCCAAGCACACCGGAGAAGCCGGTCCGGTGCCGCCCACTCAAAAGGAGACCCATTCACACTATGTCTATGTTCTGACTTTGGATACGGACAACAAGGTCGCGAGAATGATAAAGGTATGGAATGCACCCTGGGCTATGAAAGAACTCGGTTGGGTCTAAGATGATAGCTGGCATTGGGGCCAGCTCGAGGTGCATAAAAATACGCTGAACTCGGCGTTCATCTGCTATTTATGCAATGTTTTGACACCATGTAAAACCCTGAGGACAGGCCATGGCACTGTCCAAATAAGTTCTTCAGCAGGGATAACTTTGCATGGACACTGATGGCAGTCGTGTCAGGTTTGCCGGCTACTCTAACGCCAGATGGATTGAGCGATACAGGCCTTCCGGTAGGTGTCCAGATCATCGGTGCCAGATTCGAGGATCGAACAACCATAGACTTCGCTCGAGGTTTGTCTGAGCGCGTAGGTGGTTTCATGGCGCCGCCTGGCTATGAGGATTAGCACGGAAAATCCTTTCAAATATTCGGTGTCAATTTTTATTGGGGGCGACAACCCCCGCAAAGAGGAAAACTTGAGCTTTGGGTCACCTGACTTTGAAACCGTGATCTTTTTGCCAGTCAGGGCCGAATTTTTTCTCGAAGTGGTTCGCCAGGCGATCATACCAGCGCCACCATAAACTCTTTCCCTTTTCCTTGGCTTCATAAATATCGGCCATATACGTGGTGATTTCCGCCATCTTTTCTTTGGGTACAAAAGATGCCGCCCCGCTTTCATACGACCTTTTGATATCTTCAGGCGTCATGGCATAAGCGGTCAGCATGACACCGATGACCCGTTTCTCATTACATATATCCAACAGCTTATAGCCCTGAACACCCATAATATCCAAAATCGCCATATCGAAATACTGATCCTCCAACAGCTCTTTGGCCTGCTCAAATGTAGCGGCTTTAGTAATCCTGCACATGGTCAGCAGATCTTCCAGGGTATCCAATATATCCGGTTCATCATCAACAATGAGAATTCTTTTCCCATCCAAAAGATCCAGCCTTTCCATGATAGTGTCTCCTTAAATTATCACCCGCATCTTGCATACGAAAGCCCCCGATTTATCCTCCTCTGGAGGACTCGTGCAAAATTCAGGTATCAATTAAACCAATTTGAACCCGCAAAAGGGTCGCTCATAAACTAATGCACTTAACTGATGCGTCAACGATCATCCTTAGACAACCAGCTGCGGATACCTGTCAGCAATATAGGGCTTAAGTCTAGCCAACGTACCCGCAAAAGCCGCAACTGTCTTATCGATCTCCTCCCCGGTCATCGGGGTGGAGATGACAAACATGCCCCGTTTAGCAGAATATATGCCACGATTCATCAATTCCAGGTGAAGCAAACCCGGCAACTCCCCGGCTCCAGCCAGTGCCCGAGCGGCATCACGGGCATTTTGGGGCGGGTCATCACACCAGTGGACCTGATTCAGGGAGCCGATCCCGCTGACCAGGCCCCGGACGCCGGTTTCCTGAAAAGCATTGTGAAAACCCTTTTTCAACCGTTCACCCAGGCTATTGATTCGATCAATGGCCGGCTGGTCGAGTGCAGTTAAGGCGCACAGGCCGGCAGCCATGACCATGTTGGCCGCGTTGAAGGTTCCGGAATGGGTAATGGCCCGGGGGTGAGCCGGATCGAATATGGCCATGATGTCTGCCCTGCCCCCGAAAGCACCCGCCGGCAGACCGCCGCCGATAATTTTACCAAGGCTGGTCAGGTCCGGCATCACACCCGTCAACTTCTGCATGCCGCCGGTGCTCAGCCGCAGGGTGATGACCTCGTCGAAAATTAACAGGATCTTGAAACGGTCGGCCAGCTCACGCAATCCGGCGAGATATCCATCTTGAGGGAGAATAACACCGCCGGCACCGAGTACAGGCTCCAAGATGATAGCGGCAATCCGATCTGCGTCTTTTTCGAGGATCGTGGCAACCGCCGTCAGCTCGTTAAAAGGGACCACCTGGACGTCCTGCAGCACACTGGCCGGAACTCCGGCGTGGACGGAAGCCCTGGGGGGACCGTCGGTTGCAATATCCGGTACATTGTTGACCTCCGCCAGATCGTGACCGCCGTGGTACCCGCCGTCTATTTTGATGATACCGTCTCGGCCGGTGAACGCGCGGGCGGCCCGAATAACAAATAGGGTGGCCTCGGTTCCCGAGTTACAGTAGCGGATCATATCCATGCTCGGAATGCGGTTGCAGAGGTGCTCAGCATGCCGGTACTGGATGGCTCCGACCGCCCCGAATACGGTTCCATTATCGGCCTGCTCCCGGATGGCTTCTACAATCGCCGGCTGAGCGTGACCGTGAATGAGTGAGGTATAATTGCCCAGCATGTCGAGGTACTGATTCCCATCGGCATCGTAAAGATAGCAGCCCCTGCCCCTTTCCATATAAACGGGGTAAGGTGAAAAATAGGTCGCCGACCGGGTGTCGCCGCCGGGCAAATACCGGCCGGCTAATTCCTGGTGGGCCATTGAACCAGGTGTTTTTTCTTTATACGTATCGAGAATTTTCTGTGAAATATTCTCAGCCTCATTTCCCATAGCGATATTCCTTTTTTGTAATCTGCCGGGATCACGTTTATTCATTAGGTCTAAAAGTCAAATTATTTTAAGATGATCATCAGGTTTTCAGGCACCTTCTGTCCTTTTGCTGAACTATCTGAGATTTTAAAAGGAAAAGTCAAAAAATAAGTTGATCAACGTCCAAAAATTTATTTCTAAAGGAAAAAACATATATGCCGATAAATTGATTTGAAATGTGTTTGATCAATTAAATTAGTCTGCGACCCATAATTTGGGCAAGCTTTTACTGCCAGATTGCAAGAAAAACACCGGAACTGATTTCATAGTCGCAAGAGGTAACACATATTAGGATTTTAATCTATCGTCCAGATCATTTTAGAGGGAGGAGATAAATAATGTACACCAAGAAAGAAGTTCAAAAGAATGCTATCGTCGATGCCAAGAATAATATTCCGAGCAGAGACGACCCGAATTTCTCTCAATTTGAGCAGGAATGCATGGCCATGGCCAATAACGAAGCGCGCCAGGTAATGACCAAATTCGAGCCTCAATTGGAGATGCTCAATGGGAAGCACAAGCCCATGCTCAAGGAATATCAGCGCATCTCCAAGGACTATGATGCTCATTCCAAGAAAATTGAGCGAAGCGAACCCAGTGTGGAGTTGACCAGGGGAAAGTACTATATTCTGATGTTTCTTTTTGTTCTGGGTGAAATCCCCATGAACACTATAGCATTTTCCGTATTCCGTGAAAGCCAGATATTCACCTGGATCATGGCGCTGGGGGTGGCCGTTGCCATCCCGTGGATCGCCCATGCGGTTGGCATCCTCATTAAGAGAGGCTCCGTGCCTTGGTGGAAGAATGGCATCGGTGTGGCAACACTTCTCATGTTAACCGTCGGCGGCCTGGCAGCCATTGGCTACGTACGTACTGAGTACCTGAAAGATTTCTCCAGCACAGGAGAAACAGTCGCGAGTTTCGCACACAGCTCCTTTATGGGTATCGCATTTGTCGGTCTGAACCTGGTTATTTTAGCCGCAGCCATACTGTGCTCCTATTTTGCCCACGACAAGGATCCCCTGTTAGAGCATTTGCACCGCAAAACCAACCAGATCAATAAGGCTATGCGGGCCATCGAGGCCAAGCACAATAAAATTGTGACCGAACAGGATCAAAAGATCAACCGAATTCATCAGCAAACCCAGGAAAATATCTACTATTATCGCAAAATCAATCAGCGCGAACGTCCCGATCATGAAAAACCCAAGTCCTTTGAAAAGGAACACGAGGTGATCCTTGATTATGAAGCGAAGGGGCGCAGCGGAAATGTTCAAAAAATGCTGAACGCAACCATGCAAATGCAAGCTCCGACAGCAGGTCAATAACAAAAACAACCCCTTTAAGGGAAACTAGGAGGTACTCTCCAATGAAACGGTGGAGTCTAAAAATATTGTGTGTCATCGTTCTCTGTAACATGATGCTTTTGAGTTCCGTGGAAGGAAAAAGCGACTCCTTCTGGAAGTTTGGCAAGGATAAAAAAGAACCGCGCGCAATCGTGGTTCTTGTCGATATGTCGGGCAGCACCAACAAGGCCCGGCGAACGGTTTACCGGAATGCCTTTGACAAAATCTATGGAAATCTTCAGCAGGGCGATCGGATTATTGTCGGAACCATCACGGGTCGTTCTTATATCGACTTCAAGCCGGCTGTGGATACCGAAATTCCCAAGCAAAGTATATGGAAAAATCGCATAACCTTTGAGCAAAACCTGGCTAAAGCCAGAAAGAAGATTCAAACGGAAGTGGAAAAACTCCTGGCGCAAAAGCGCGGGACGCCGCGCACAGAGATAATTAATTCTCTGAATATTGCCGACAAAATTTTCCACAACGAAAAGCGTCAAAAGATTCTGATTGTCCTTTCCGACATGATCCAGGATTCAAAAGAATACAATTTTGACCGGGTTAAGGTCACGGATGCATATACCACCAAAATCATCAAAGACCGCCAAAAACAAAATCTCGTTCCCAAGCTCAATGATGTCAAGGTTTATGTGGCCGGAGCCAGCGCAGGCGATACCAAAAAATTTCGCTCAATAGAGAAATTCTGGAACCGTTATTTTGTCGCCTGCGGAGCAGATTTTTCGCTTCATCGATACGGTCATTCCTTGCTCGAGTTTGAGAAGGAAACCTAGCAAAAGCGAATTTCGAATGCGGAATGCGGAATTATGGAATTCTAGCCATTTTAACTAAAATGATAAGGGGAGCAGTTCATTATGAGCTGCTCCCCTTTATTAATTTTTAGCCATATTTCTGGTTATCCCCCGTTGTTTTTTATTCATATCATAGTCACGCTTGGCTCGGCAGCCTTATCTAATCCGCAACTGACAACCAACAACTCACAATATACATTGAGCTGATTTAGGGTTTTTCATCAGCTCAAAACAGCTCTGCAAACTTGACATACAACACTGATTTAGCAATACTGGCGTTCATCAGCACCGATTCACTACTATATAACATAGTAATAAAGGTGACCTATATGAACGTATATGACCCTCTCTGCTACACAGTCAGTATTGAGGTTAGTGTGCCTGCCGCACAGGCGTTTCAGTATTTGTCCGATCCCGCAAAGATAGGACTGTGGGCGCTGGGGTGTTTTAATACCTTACCCACGGAACATGACAGGCTTTACAAGGGAACATCACTTTTTGATAACTCTGAGACATGGGTTCGTGTTGAGACCGATCCGGAACGCCTGATTATCGACTACCATATCGGTGATCCGGATCTTCAGGTGCCCCGCATTTCCACTCGGGTTGTTTCCGGTAAGTCCTACGGTAAAAACTCCGACCATTGCATCGTTAGTATGACGGCTTGGCGGCCGGCTGCTATGCTCGATGCGCGCTGGCACCGTCTGTGTGTGACCCACGATACTGAAATCCTGTTGATACAATCGCAACTTGAGCAGCAATCAAATGAAATTGATTTTTAGTTCATTTATATTAGCCCCAACATGCGCGGCAGGGTCATGGTTATCGCCGGGACATACGTCACCAGAGCCAGGGTGAAAAGTGAAGCGATCAAAAACGGCAGCACCGCGAGCACCACTTTGCCGAACGGATCGCGGGATATGTCCGAAGCGGCAAACAGACAGACGGCCAGTGGCGGCGTCAGCAGACCGATGTTCAGATTGACAATCATCAATATGCCGAAGTGAACCGGGTCGATGCCTATTTCCATTGCCAAAGGTGTCAGCATCGGTGCAAAAAGAATAATCGAAGCCGAGCAATCCAGCCACATGCCCAGCAGAATTAAAAAAAGATTGATCAGGATCAACAGTATATATTTATTGTGACTTACCGAATAAAACAAGCCCTTCACTTTTGCCGGAACATTTTCAATTCCAAAAACCCACGCCAGAATCGACCCGCAGCCGACAATTAACAGGAGCTTGGCCGAAAAAAGAAATGCCGTCCGAAAAATTTCACCATAATCCCGCCAATTCAGGCTGCGATAAACCAGGGATGCAATCACAAATGCATATAGCACCGCCATACCGGCAGCTTCGGTCGGCGTGAAAATTCCGGATAAAATACCAAAAATTATTATAGCCGGCATCATCAGGGGAACCAGAGCATCTTTGGTGCCAAAAACCAGTTTTTTGGTCGTCAGGGGAATTTTAATTTTGGGGTACGCTCGCCGCTTTGCCAGAAAAACCACGATTGACATTTGAGACAGACCCATGAGAATACCGGGAATTATGGCTGCGGCAAACAAGGCGCCAATGGATACCGAGGTAACAGCCCCGTAGATGACGATAATCATGGAAGGCGGAATGATGGGACCGATAATGGATGAGGAAGCAGTGACGGCAGCCGCAAACGGACCGTCATACCCTTGCTTTTTCATGGCCGGGATAAAAATCGAGCCGAGAGCTGCGATATCGCCCAATGCCACCCCTGTGATTCCGGCAAAAAGCATGGAGGCTAGAATATTTACCTGGGCCAGTCCACCGCGCCACCTCCCCACGATAAGGTTTGCAAAATCTACAAGTCGATCCGCAATTTTGCCGCGAGTCATTATTTCACCGGCCAGAATAAAAAATGGGATGCACATCAGAACAAAGGAATCCATTCCCGCGAAAAGCTTTTGGGGCGCCATATCGAGAAAGGACGCCTGGGGAGAAAAGAGCAGATAGAGGGATGCTGAAAACCCCATCACAAAGGCAACCGGCATTCCGGCAATCAGCAATACGACAAATATCAGGATCATCCATCCCAGAGACATGCCGGTCAACTCCTATCCGAATCCCGGGCAAGCGCCTCCGAGACTGACATTTGCTTTTCTTCCAGCAGGCGCTCGTCCGCTTCCAGCAGCTTTTCTTTTGACCAGAAAAAGGACTGATAGATATCGACGAATAAGCCTTTCAGCGTGTAAAGGATGATCAGAAACGCACCGATTGGTATGGCTAATGTCGGCCACAGCATACTGATTCTTAATCCGGAGCTTTCAAACAGCCGGTTGAAGGCGGCGATTTTAATGCCCTTAACAAAAATGATTATCAAAAAAGTTAAGGTACATAGCCGAAAAAAAGTATCCATCAGGCGCCGGCCGCGCGCGCCGGCCAGCATGGGGAAAAAATCTATCCGAATATGTTCACCCATCGCCTGAACCCGGGCTGCACCGATCATGACCATCCAGATCATCAAATAGCGCACCAATTCTTCGGCCCACACGAAAGAGTAGTTAAACAAATATCTTGAAAACACCTGTACGACAACGATGACGCTCATCAACAACAGAAGCCAGCGGCAAATATTCGTCTCGATACGTTCAAGATATTTAACTATCCGAGTCCACGGTTTCATTTCGCGCTATCAGCGGCTTGAAGCATTCCGTCGACCCAATCCCCGGGAACCTCCTTGCGCAGCCATTCCAGCACGGGCGCCTGGGCTTTATCCTTGAAAAGCTTTCGATCGGCTTCAGTGAGTCTGTATACCTGCATACCCTGTTTCTTCAAATTATCGACGGCCATGTGATCGGTGTAGCGGGAAACACCGCGATTAACGGCCAGGGCTACTTGCTGGGCTTTCTGGATAACCTGTTGCAGGTCTTTAGGCAGGGATTGATAAAATTTGTCGTTGATGATCATCGAGGAGACGGCATACACATGGCTGTCGATGGTGGCATATTTTTGAACCTGATAATATTTAAACAGGTTAACCAGTGATAAGGCATTGTTCTGGCCGTCGACGGTTTTATTTTTCAAGGCACCGTATAATTCCCCGAAACTGATGGGTGTCGGTGATCCTCCCAGACTTGAAACCAGTTTTTGGAAGACCGGAGACGGCATAACCCGTATTTTCAAACCGTTCATGTCCGCCGGTGTTTTAATGGGTCTTTTTGAGTTGGTCCATTGTTTATATCCACCGGATTCCCACCAGTGCAACACCCTCAATCCGGTCTTTTTGCGAAGCTGTTCATTGATCTTTTTTACAAACGGGCCATCATAAACGCGCCATGCCTGATATTCGTTTTCAAACAAATAGGGTATCGAAAAAACCTGGACTGGTTTAAATACCTGGGCCAGAGGACCTTCGGCTGTGTCTGCACCTTGAATCTGCCCCATCATGACCTGTTTCAATCGATCAGCAGGACTTCCCAAAGCGCCGCCCCAGATCAATTCCACTTTGATGCGGCCATTGGATTTTCGTTCGACTTCGGATTTAAAATAGTTGTAATGCGTGGCCCAGAAGCTTGGATTCAAATCCGGCGCAGCCAGTCCGAATTTCATGACAAAAGGTTCAGCCAATACCACTGCTGGATAAGATACCACCAAAAATAGAATGCTCGATACAATAATGACTGCGGTTTTAAAGGCTTTCATTTTGCTTCTCCTTTCTGAGTGAAAATGATTCGGAGTATATTTATTACCGCTGGCTCCCACCGGGGAAAAAGTAGCGGGAAGTAAAATCTCTCAAACGGAAAGTCCCGAATAACTGCATATCGGACCGGAAAGTCAAAAGTTTCAGCATGTCCCGGGTCTCCGGGAAGGCGGGGGATAGTGGAATCGAGCATCAAAATGCCGGCAACCTGCCCATAATTGGCGGTGCCGCCGAATATATATCGAGGCATGATAATTTCTCCAGATTAATTTGAAACCACAGAAGACAGAGTTTATCGAAATGCGCTCTAACCCTTAAACCATATACCCTAAACTTTATACCTTACACCCCTAACCTTACACCTTATACCTTACACCCTATACCACATCTTTCCGGCATCAAGAATCTCTCCGAGCCGCAGGCCAGTATCCAGCTATTATACGACAGAATTACTTCCTCCGACACTTGTCCGCCTCCGGAGGATTCGATATTCGTTATTCGATATTCTGCGGTTTTCTTTTACCGTGAGCCCTGCGCCGAATGCCCTGCGCCTTTCTTGTCATTCCGACTTCAATCCCGCGGCACCCCCTTCTCATCCCAGCCCTTGATATTGTAATATTCCTTGACCATCCGCTTAACAGGCACCACCTGTCCCTTTGAGGCCCCTTCTTGTAGAGGCTCGCTGGTAAAACGCTTCGGCAGGGTATCCTGGTCGGCCGTCACACCGAAATCGATATTCATTTTGCGATCCCGGTTGATCACGCCGATGAGGGCTGCATCGACTTTGTCAGGCGTAAAATTTAATCCCGTGCCGGCACGCAACAGCTGTGATGCGAGATCAAAATCCATAATATCCATACTCAAGCCGATGTTCTTGCACATGGTCAGACAATCGGTGAGCAGCGCCTGACGCTCAGTGTGCTCCACCAGCACCGCCTTGCCCTTGTCGGCCAGGCGATCGGCAATCTCCCGGATGCCCCATCTTTTTTCGGCTTCATCGTAGCGCTCGGTCAACTCAAAAAACGGTTCCGCTCTCAGGTGGTCGCCCCCCCGCGAAGCAATGGCATATGTTAAACCAAAAGCTTTGATACCGCGTGGATCGCCGCAAATCATATCCAGTCCTTTAACATGAAATGCATATTCCTCGCTCCCCTGCCCAAAACGCCGGGCCAGGCTGCGGGTTCCTTCAGCAAAGGCGTCACCGATGCCTTCGCGGCGAATGATCATATTGAGCAGCTTCTCAACTGCCTGGCAATTGCCCCAGGTAAGATTGAGGCCGTCAAAGTCATCTTTGGTGAGCAACCCTTTTTGAACACATTCCATGGCCCAGCCGATGGTCTCGCCGGAGCTGAGGGAATCCATGCCCATACGATTCAGAAACGCGTTCATTTTCAGACCAAACTCCAGGTTGTCGCTTCCGATGCGGGACGTGTAGCTGCAAAGCGTCTCAAATTCCGGTCCTTCAGCCTCAACTTCTTTGGTGAGGTAGTACCGGGAGCAGTGTAAATTGCAGTTAAAGCACGATTTATTTTTGACCTTGTATTCCTGCGCCAGAGTTTCACCGCTGACCTTGGCCACATATTTACACAGGCCCTGCTGGAAATGCTTGGTGGGTAATATTCCGATGCCGTTTAACGCTTTCATCAACAACGTAGAACCCAGGGCATTGCGCTTTTCATATTCCGGGTGGATCATGATGCGTTGATCCAGATCGCGGCAAAGTTCGAGAAATCCCGGTGGATCAGCCACCGTCAAACGTCCCCGGCCCCTCACCGCCACAGCTTTCAAATTTTTAGAACCGAATAAGCAGCCCATGCCGGTGCGACCGCACATGCGGGAATTGTTGCAGGCCACAGTGGCATATTTAACTAAATTTTCGCCGGCCGGACCGATAGCCGCTACCTGAATGGCGTTATCGTTGAGTTCGCGGCGGATGGCAGCCGTTGTCTGCCAGATATCCTGCCCCCACAAATGGGATGCATCTCGAATTTCAACGTGATCATCGGCAATGAACAGATAGCAGGGTTTTTCGCGGCATCCGGACATTACCAGCTGGTCGTAACCGGCCTGTTTAATTTCAGCCCCGAAATGCCCGCCGGCGGCGGAATCGCCCAGGATTCCCGTCATCGGGGACTTGCCGGATATCGTCATAAATGCCGAAGCCGCCACCAGCGTGCCGGTCAGCGGGCCGACACCGATGAGCAGCAGATTCTCCGGCGCAAGCGGGTCGATATCGCGCTTCAATTCGTCATAAAGGCGTGTTGAATTCAGACCGCGGCCACCAATGACGTGGAGCATGTAAGCCGGATCTGTTTTCTCCCGCTGGATCTGCCCGGAAGTCAGATCCACCCGCAGGATAGTTCCGCCATAACCATGCAGCATTTAGCCTCTCCTTTCTGCCAGCCAGTTTTGTCGCAACTGCTCGGCGCGACTCATTACATAGCGTAGCCTCTTTTCCTCGGGATCGAGTCCACGACTGCCTTTTTTGAATTCCTTTAAATTGACAGCCTCCGTCACATCCGGTTCATCGTGGATGGCATCCAGTGTGCAGGCCTTGACACAACGCGGATCACCACCGCAAAGATCGCAAACGTGAGGGATTTCCTCATATAACTCGATCGCACCGATCGGACACATGACCTCGCAGGTGCCGCAGGCCGTACATAACGTCGGCGAGACGATCACCTGACCCAGTGCGCCGACTTCGATAGCTTCTTCGGGACATTTGGTGCAATAGCGCTCTTGGCACTGTTGGCAGACCACCGGGTAATCTATTCCGGTATCTTCAATTTTGACAACCTTAATCCGGGCCCCGCTGCGTCCGATTTTGCCGGAGTGAAAAAAAGAGCAGTTCACCTCACAGCGACTGCAGCCGGAACATTTGGATAAATCCAGGGTAATCATGATTCCTCGATCCTTTCAATCCGATAATGGACCTTGCCTTTGGGATCCGGGCAAACAAATAATTGGCCGGACTTACCGGTCCAGTCCCCTTTTTCCGGTTTAACCCGCTGCAGCAGAGGAAAAATGGGCATCATGCTTTGCAGGGCCCACATGCAAATGTGCTTACCCTCGGGGATCATAATCTTGCCGCCCTCCAGAATGAAGCTGTCCCCCACCAGGATAGGCTGATTACAATACCCGTCGATTCTTTCCGCGGTGACTTTCAGTTTATACATGGCTTAATATGATCCCCTTTCAAAACGATGATGGCTAATCTATACACCATATCAATCTGGAATTGAAATGATTTTAAATAAACGGGTTCAAATAAAATCTTCTATTGCAACTGGCCGAGACGTTTAATTAGGGTGTATGCCTATCAACCTGTCGGTCATTGACTTTAGTTGGCTGCTGGTATATTTGAAATGGAATGGAACGTTTTGAAAGGAGGTAAAATAGACATAGGCTAACGCATAAAACGAAAAAAAGGAGGGTGAAATGAGAAAGTCAATCGCAATTATCATGTCAGGGTTGTTCGTATTATGTTTTGTGGGAATTGGATACAGCGCTGATGTCCAAAATGGCATTCATGTCGGCAATGCCGGCGCGTTTACCGGGGATGCCGCTGCCCCCTGTGCCGAAATTTACAACTCCGCCCAAATCGCCGTCGATGAATGGAATGCCAAAGGCGGCATTCAGGGTGTCAAAATTGAACAGATTATGGGCGATGATGCCATGGACCCGGCCCAGGGTGTCAATGTTGCCCATAAATTTGCAGCCGATAAACTCATGTATGGCGTTGTGGGCCCTCCCATGAGCCACATTGCCCAGGCCACCTTAAAAATTTACGGTGCGGCTGATCTGGCCACTATCACCACCGCGGCTTCCAAGCCCAATCTTACCGAGCAGGGTTACAAACACTTTTTCAGAGTCAATGCCCGCAACGATGCCCATGGCTGGAATTGCGCCCTGTTTATAAAAAAACGGCTCGGGGCCAACCGCGTAGCCATCATAAATGAAAAAGTGGCCTACAGCGAAAATTTAGCCAAGGAGACAATCAAAGGCCTTAAAAAATTAGGCATAACGGATATCAAACAGGAGACCATTGTCGGCGGGGCGAAAGACTATTCGGCAGTATTGACAAAGGTCAAGGCTTTCAAACCGGATGTAATATTCTTTATCGCCACCACCGCTCCGGATAATGCCATCGGTGTGCGCCAGACCAAGGACCTTGGCATTGATGCCATCTTTTTCGGCTCAGAAGGTGCCCGGGACAAAAAAGACTATATTCAGGCAACCGAAGGCGCAGCCGACGGCTCCTATGTTTATCATTTTGCGCCCGATATATATGCCATTCCGGCCGCCGCCGATTATATCAAGAAGTATGAAACCGCACATGGCAGTCTCAGCGGCTTTGGGCCGCCTGCCTACGAAGCCATGAATATTTTACTGTCGGCCATCGACCAGGCTGCTGCGGACGGGGATATTTCCCGTAAAGAAGTTGTGGAAAATATGCATAAAATAAGAGGCTACAATGGCATTTTAGGTTTTCCGCTCAGCTTTGACCAAAAAGGAGACCTGGAAGGTGGGGCAACCTACTTTTTTCAGGTCAGCGGCAACGACTTCAAACAGATTGCTGTGATGACCGGAAAATAAAGCCTTCCCCCAGTTAAAGGTCCTTGCTGATTAATCCGCCCTGAATAATCGCATATTCAGGATTGTAAAATACGCTTTAAAATTGGCAAGGATCCTCTCTCATTTTAATGGTTCACCGCAGAGTTCGCGGAGAACGCTGAGAAATTTATAATATACCAACCCCGCATGGCATTTCTCTATCTTGGTACTTGACCGTAATGAAATTATATTCGCATAGCAGAATTATCCATAAATTTAAGGCCAGCCATTGGAAGAATATCTACAGCAACTGCCCCAGCAACTGGTAAACGGTCTGACCCTGGGAGGCGTTTATGCGCTGATTGCCATCGGTTACACCATGGTTTACGGCATTCTGGGCATGCTCAATTTTGCCCATGGTGAAGTCTATATGATCGGCGGCTTTGCCGGCTGGTGGGTGCTGCATCTGTTGACGCGGGGCAATGAATTGCTGGTAAACGCGGTGATGGTCATCGCGCTCATGATCATTATTGCCATGGCCGTATCCGGTCTGGTGGGAATCATGGCGGAGCGATTTGCTTATCGGCCGCTGAGAAACGCACCCCGTATGAATTTGCTGCTCAGCGCCCTGGGAGTATCAATATTTTTACAAAACCTCGTCCTGCATTACCAGGGTGCCAAAGTCCGTCTCTTTCACATTGCCGCGTTGATTCCGGAGAGCATTCGGTCATTTCACATCGGATCCACTGTTTTTTCTTTCATGCGAATTTTAGTGATCGTAATAACATTCCTGCTGATGGGTCTCTTAACGCTTATGATTAAGAAAACCAGGGTCGGCAAAGCCATGCGTGCCACGGCCCAGGACATTGAAGCAGCGGCTTTTATGGGAATTGATGTGGACCGTATCGTCGTATTCGTATTTTTGATCGGATCCGCGCTGGGGGGAGCGGCCGGTGCCCTTGTCGGTCTGCTGTTTACCCAGGTTGATTACTATGTCGGCTTCCAGGCCGGGCTGAAAGGGTTTACCGCGGCCGTATTAGGAGGCATCGGCAGTATTTATGGTGCCATGCTGGGCGGCATTTTGCTCGGGTTGACCGAATCCCTGGCAGTTACTTTTTTTCCGTCAGCTTACAAAGATGTGGTTGCATTTGCCATCCTGATTCTCGTTTTGATTTTCAGGCCGTGGGGGCTGGTGGGTGAGAAAATTCCGGAGAAAGTTTAACGATTGCGGATTGCGGAATTTTTCGATTGCGGATTTTGGATTGCTGATTGAATGGATGGCGCAATAATTTGAAGTCGAAAATTGGAATGCGGCCTGCGACGAGCTCAGTCGAATCGAAGTCGGAAAGAATAAGAAAATGGCGAATTCGGCCTCCGGCCCTGAAGGCTTATCTCCCGAAGGGACAAGAGAAAACATCTGTGAAGATCCGTGTCCAAATTTTATAAAAAATTTTAATCAATAGCCATGATCCAAGAATCAAATACGGCGACATTAAACAGCTCGGATTCACTTAGCTGGCGCAAGCCCAATCGCTTGATGCTGTATGGGATTATTGCGGCTGTTTTGATTGCTGCGCCGCATATCATGCCCGATAATTACTGGCTGCGCATTTATACCATGACCGGTTTGTGGATCATGCTGGCGCTGGGGTTGAATGTGGTGGCCGGATTTGCCGGTCTGCTGGATCTGGCCTATGTGGCTTTTTTCGGCATCGGGGCCTACTCCTTTGCGTTGCTGTCATCCAGCCAATTTGATATTCACCTGCCTTTTTTGCTGGTGTTGCCCCTGGCCGCGATTTTTACAATGGTTGTCGGATTCGCGCTGGGCTCCACCAGCCTGAGGTTGAAGGGAGATTACCTTGCGATCGTAACCCTGGCATTTGCCCAGATTTTTAAACTGATCCTGCTCAATCTCGATACACCAATCAACATCACCGGCGGCGTCAATGGTATTTACAGCTTTGATCCAATCAATATTTTCGGTTTCAGAATTATATCGCCGGTGGCCTATGCCTACCTGATCTGGCTTGCGGCGCTTATCGTTACCATCGGTTCCTTCCGAATAAAAACCTCGCGCATTGGACGCGGCTGGGAAGCCCTGCGAGAAGACGAATTGGCAGCCGAAGCCATGGGAGTCAACACAACCTTGATGAAGCTGATGGCTTTTGCCGGCGGCGCTTTTGTGGCAGGCGGGACCGGCGCTTTGTTTGCCTCATTTCAGGACTCCGTGTTTCCGAATAACTTTGATTTTCCCCAGCTGGTGATCGTCTATTGCATGGTTATTCTTGGCGGACTCGGCAATGTCACCGGCGTCATCCTGGGGGCGGTAATCCTGTCAATTTTGCCCGAGTTTTTAAGAGAGTACGGCGCCTATCGTATGATGTCTTATGGATTGATCCTGATTGTTTTAATGGCTTTAAGGCCCCAGGGGATTGTGGGTGGCATCGGCTTTTTAACGAAAAAGAAAAAACGCCCGGATAAAGATGAATCCGGCGAACTCAGAGCCTCCACCGATCTTTACTATGAGGGAAAAGACGAAACCACCGGGAAATCTGATACGAAAGACTACTTTCATAAAAGTAAGCGGGTTATCCTGAAACTGGAAAATATAACCCAGGATTTTGGCGGTATTCAAGCTCTCAGCAACCTGAACCTTGATCTGCATGAAAAGGAAATTTTAAGCATTATCGGACCGAACGGCGCCGGAAAAACAACGCTGTTTAATCTCATTTCGGGCATATATCCTCCCACCGCTGGAAAAGTATATTTCGAGGGCAACCAAATTACGGGACTCAAACCGCATAAAGTGGTGAAGGCCGGCATTGCCAGAACCTTTCAGAACCTGCGCCTATTCAACAAGATGAGCGTACTGGATAATGCCAGGGTCGGTCGCTTTTGCCGGACAGGTGCCGGGCCGCTATCCGTCCTGTTGCGTCTGTCGCGGCACAATCAGGAAGAGCGCGAAACCGAGCATAAGACCAGAGAAATTTTAGGGCTCTTCGGCGGTCGCCTGACCGGCTATCGCTTTGACCAGCAGGCCATGTTCCTGTCCTATGCCAACCGCAGAAGATTGGAAATTGCGCGGGCGCTGGCCACCGACGCCAGACTACTGCTGTTAGACGAACCCTCGGCCGGTATGAATCCCCAGGAAACCATCGAAATTACGGCCTTTATCAAAACCCTCAGGGATGTGCACGGCTATACGATCTTAGTCATTGAACACAAACTGAATGTCGTGCGAACCATATCGGATCGGGTCATCGCCCTGGATTACGGCGTCAAAATCGCCGAAGGCAGCTATAACGAGGTGGCCTGCAATGAGCAGGTGATTGAAGCATATCTTGGTAGAAAAAAGCAGTAAAATAGTTCATTGTAGAAATAGAGAATTTAATGACAATATTAGTACCTCAATTTAAAATCCCAAATTTCAAGCACCAAATTCCAATTAAATCCCAAAATCCAATATCCAATTACCGCTCCCTGTTTCGGATTTTGAATTTTGATCATTGGAATTTATTTGACTTTTGTGATTTGTGATTTGTTATTTTGTATTGTTTTCACCTTGGAAATGATCTAACGCGTAGGTAGCTAGTAATCACGGACAGAAAAATACGATGACCGAGATTCCCATACTCGAATTTAAAAATGTAGATACCTATTACGGCAACATCCAGGTGCTGTATGATATCAATTTTAAGGTCTCGGCCGGGGAGTTGGTATGCCTGCTGGGTGGCAATGCTTCGGGAAAATCGACTACCCTGAAAACCATCCTGGGGGTATGCAAAGTCAAACGGGGAACTGTGAATCTCAACGGGGAACGCATCGACACCCAGGCCACCAAAAAGATCATCGCTAAAGGGGTGGCCATTGTTCCCGAAAACCGCCGGATTTTTCCCCGCATGACCGTCCTCGAAAACCTGGAATTGGGCGCCTACCTGCGGACGGATAAAGATCAGGTAAAAGTGGATATCGAAAAAATTTTTGACCTCTTCCCCCGGCTCAAAGAAAGAATCAACCAGGCCGGCATCACGTTGAGCGGCGGGGAGCAGCAAATGCTGGCCATGGGCCGGGCTCTCTTGTCTAACCCCGACATTCTCTTAATGGACGAACCTTCCATGGGCCTGTCCCCTCTTTTGGTCGATCAGCAGTTCGAGCTGATCCAAAAAGTCAACCAACAGGGTACCACCATATTCATGGTGGAGCAAAACGCCAACATGGCCCTGTCGATTGCCGATCGCGGCTATGTCCTGCAAACCGGCTCGATCGTTCTGGCCGACACTGCCCAAAATCTGTTGCGCAATGAGTTGATGCAGGAGGCCTACCTGGGAGGGGCCGATATCTGTGAAGTACCGGAATAGGTGATAGCCGATTTGAGTGCAAAGAACTCAATTCGGCGTTAATGGCTATTTATGATTATCAGGCGGATAATGAATATGGGTTATCCCGATGCCACAACACCGATTATTGCTACTGGCTATTTTCATTTCGTTTGCAGGGTGTCCGGTTGGCTGCATAGACCCTACAGCAGATGCTAATTCCGGGACAACTACAACCGTGATCCTTATCCGCCATGCGGAAAGGGATAATTTCTTTATCCTGACCGACAAGGGCCATGAGCGTGCAAAAGCGTTGATAGAGGCCGTAGGTAATATGAGCATTAAGGCAATCTACAGCCCGGACCTTGCACGTGACTTGGATACTGTAAGGCCCCTGGCAACTCATTTAGGGCTAAAAATAACATTAATACCGAGAATCAGTAAACCAGTGGTCGATAGGGTTGTAAGTGAAATTCTCACCAGGCACCCGGGTGAGGCGGTTTTATTGGTGGGGAATGGATCAGGCAGCCTGCGATCGCTTCATCACCGGTTGGGTGGCACTGGAGAAGGCCCTTACCCGTATGGGGATTTATTCATATATACGATCCCGGACCGGGGACCGGTTAAAATCATCAAATCCAAATTCGGGTCATAAACCATCAACCTAAATTGAGCGTTTCAAACTTCAATTCATAATACTCCGGCCGGGACGCCTTGAGTACTTTCTCGTCAATCCCAACCACGGCGTCCAAATCGTCAGCCTTCATGAGTCTAGGTTCAATAGCGCTCTCGTTCACGGGATTTCCTTTCTGATTAAGGTCATATATTGATGTGAATTTCTGTAAGTCACCAAATTCCACCCTCTTGATTGACACAATCGTATCTTTCTCCTATATTTTCATTATATACCCAACCCGAACAAACCGGAACCGAAAAGGTCTCTCGCAAAGACGCCAAGAATTAATTAATGTTTTACCTTTGCGCGCTTTGCGAGGAAATTCTTTATCAAAAATGCGAAAACTTTGCATTCAAGTTTCTAAGGTGAAGGCATCAGAGTCTTCGGAGACAGACCATACTGTGCGCACTCTCTTGCCGCTGAAATATCCTGCAAGGAGGTAATATACATGAACATCACTGTTTCGATCCATGAGATTATATCCTGGCTTTTGACAGTTGCAGTTTTCACGCTGTACTTGATAGAAAGGCGAAAAAATTCTGCCACTCCCTTTTATATGGCGCTTCAGGGCGTTCTGCGAGCCTGTCGTGAAAAGAGCGGACATCTGGCTGTCCTGACGAAAAGCATCAAGGAAGACCAGCGCGAAGCAATTCCCAAAACCGAAATTCTGCTTTACCTCGATATCTCCCAAACAGAGTACTTTGCAATGATGCAGCAGATCATGGGCACCATGAATGCAATACTACCTTTCGATAGTATCTCATACGATATTGATGAATTCACAAATTCAAAAAGTATGGAAAATTTTGATGTGCCTCCAAGTTGATTTAAAGTCGTAAACAGAGATCAGAAGACAGACGACAGAGGATAATGAAGTCGGAATTCGGAATGCGGAAGTTGGAAAATCCCAAAATTCATTCCACCAACCACCTTCAAACATCTACCTTATACCTGCTTGTTTTTCCCATTGAGCAAACACGCCCTTGTGCATCAGGTCGGAATAAAATGGCTCCCTGACATGGCTCATCGTATGCGGGTGCTGCAGGTAGTCGCCCGTGGGTCCCAGTTCTGCGACCATATCCAATGCCAGCCTCTTTCCGTCCACCGGCACTCCGCGGGTGGCTGCCCGCAGGAATCCGATAAATTCATTGGCCATCACCAGCAGCTGCAGGGAGCCCTGCAGACCTGAATCCATAAATCCGACATCATGGACGATGTTGGCGCCATGCAGCAGGGACTCTTGATTTGCCACCAGGCCGGATGTCACGTTGATGTAACAGGCTGCAAACGGTTTGCGGCGAAATTCAGCCACATCGCCGGCCACCGCCTCACACATTTCGACGGCCGCCTTGCAGCCTTCGAAATCGGGGGTGACGTAAACGATCGGCTTGATCGTGTTGTTGAGCATGACTTCCATCTGGTAGCGGTCGTAAATCTTCTGGTTTACATCTTTGGGCAGGAACAGACTCATGACAAAGTCCAGTTCAGGCAGGGCATCCATTAAACGGGCCGCAGAGATCACATCTTTCAACGTCGGCTCCCGTCGCTCGTCGCTGGCCGGTATGGTGATCAAGAACGTGCATGCAATCGGAACCACCGCCGAAATAGGTGTTGTAATCATGCGCCCGCATGGCCACCCTGCCGCTGCTCATGCGGCGCGGGGCTTTGCGCAGGGCATCTTCAACCAGATATTCCGGAATTCGAACCCGGATACCATCGACCCTGGCTCCGCCCCCGGCCAGGATCTCACGCGCCCGGTCATCATGGACGTCCCCCCTACCCGTTCCAGCACTTCCAGTGTGGCCAGATGAATTTGGCGGCATTCCGCTTCACCCATTCTGGCACAATGAGCACTGGTCATGCTGATTCCATGGGTGCTGATCATTGCGCTTTGCTCCTGATATCAGACAGTTTTATATTATTTTGGCCACGAATTAGCACGAATTATTACAACCTCAATCGACTTTGCCAGGCAGACGCCACGTGATCCAGGCGAATCATCTCAATGGCGTTCTCCGGACAACCGGTACTGCAAACCCCGCAGCCCCGGCATAAACCGCTGTCAAATTGGACGGTGCGCTTTTCTTTTTTTTTGCCGACTGAATCGCGTTTGAGCACATTTTTCGAGTTTCCGTAGGCAAAGGCCTTAAAGGGACAGCGTTTGACACAACTGCCACATCCCGTGCACCGCTTAACGAGGTGACCAGCCACATAACGGGTCAACGGCCAGAGCTTGGCCGCGTCCAGGTGCTGCGCTAACTGGTGCGGAAAACAGCAATCTGCGCAGCAATTGCAGATGGCCCCTGAGATGAGGCCGTCCTGGCTTAAAGATATTTCAGCGTTTTGCATCAACCCGCTTTTATTGGCTTTCTGGATGATTCCGTTGGCGCGGGACTTGGAAATTTCCCAGCCGACGTCGCGATGATTGGAAAATCGCAGGCAGGTATATATATTTTTAGTGCAGCGCCCCATCATCGATCGACAATTGCAGGGCCACAGGTAAATATGATTCGTCATATCAATTAAGGCCTCTGCTTCAGGCAGCAGAACATATTCCGGCCAGATAAGCGACGGATCTCGGTAGCCGCCCTTTTTTAATGTGTTGACCTGATTTGCATGCTGACGAATGTAGCTCTCAAGTTCCCAGGTATTGAGCTGGTCCCGAATATCATCAGGAAGATCCATCCTTCCTTCAAAAAGCGCCCAGCTGTCAAAGCGCTCATGAAAGTCGGTCGACTGAAATCGATCTTTATCACATCTGCTGACAATTCCCCGTTGACAGCTGCGATTAAGAAAATCTTGCAGGTGATTCAAATCCCGATAGTGTTCAACACCTGGCCATCGTTCAGCAATATCACCAAGCCGCAACGGCTTCTCTGCCACTAGCAGCACCAGGATAATTTCTTCATTGCTAAAAAACCGGTCTAACCAGGGTTCAATAAAATCCGGTATATTGCATACTTCCCGGAAGCGATCCATGTCACTTTTTGATAATTGCATTGAAATTGGTATTCCTCCTGAAATTACGGAACCCAAGCTTTACCCTATTGCCGCATCTTTTTCAATAAAATGCTCCCTAAGGATAGACTAATTGGGAAAAATTGGTATATAAGGGCTATATAGGGGAAAAATTGCATGACCAAAAAGCTTTATCTTGACCATCAATATCTTCGAGAATTTTCTTCCACCATCCTTCAAAAAGTTGAAGCAGGGAAAAATCCTGGAATAATTCTCGAGCAGACCTTGTTCTATCCGGCATCCGGAGGACAACCCCGTGATACTGGAACTGTAAACGATATTCCGGTATTGGATGTATTCGAAGATGAAAAGCATGGAATAGTGCATCTATTAGCAGAACCAGTTGCCGGCGAGGCAGTTGAAGGCCGGATTAATTGGCAAAGACGCTTTGATCATATGCAGCAGCATACGGGTCAGCATTTGCTTTCACAGGCGTTTATGATGGCCGGCAATGCGGCAACGGTCTCATTTCATATGGGTGATGAAAGCTCCACCTTAGATTTAAATCAAGGCAACTTTTCGATTGAAGCCATTGCAGCTGTGGAAGATCTTGCCAATCAGATCATTTACGAAAACCGCCCGGTCATGAGTCGTATCATAAGAAAAAATGAACTGGATCAATATCCCGTGCGCAAACTGCCCTCTGTTGATGATAATATCAGGATTGTTGAAATTAAAGATTTTGATTATTCCCCCTGCGGCGGGACTCACTGCTCGAAAACCGGAGAAATCGGCATTGTAAAAATCAGGCGCTTCGAAAACTATAAGGGTGGGAGCCGCATCCATTTTTTATGTGGACTCAGGGCATTGAAAGATTATCAGGAAAAATCAAACATTATAAAGCAAATTGGCGATTGCCTGAGTGCAGGTGAAACCGACCTATACAACAACATAAAAAAATACCGGGACGAACTGAAATCATTACGGAGAGAACACAGCAATCTGAACAAGCGTTATTTAAATTATGAAGCCCAAGCTTTATTTTCCGAGCGCAAAGAGATAGACAATATTAATATCATCGTTAAAATATTTGAAGATCGTCATCCCAAAGAATTAAAAATCCTGGCTCAAAAAGTTTTGCAAAATTTCCCGGACACCTTAATCCTGTTTGGCGCTAAAGCTGAAGGCAAGGCATCCCTGTTTTTTTTAAGATCAGAGGGGCTAGCTTGCGACATGGGAAAATTGATGCAGGATGCATGTGCGGTCATCAATGGACGCGGTGGCGGGCGGCCGCAACAGGCCCAAGGCGGCGGTCCGGCGACGGATAAATTGGATGCGGCCCTGCAGTGTGCATACCTGAATTTGGCAGGTATTCTTACCGGCAATAAATAAAAGTGCAGATCCGTAAATTATCCGAAGCGATGTTTGCAGGAAAAAATTCAGGCACTATGAGGTAGATTGTGGATTTAACTAGCGAGCGCAGGACCCATAGAAGGTTCGTATATGAAGCGGATATTTCCCATGATCTCCTGGCACACAACCATATTTATAAGGGCAAATTATTCAATTTCAGCAAAGGCGGCCTTTATTTTGAATCTGATCAGTCCATTTTCCCGGGAGAGGAAGTTTTCATAAAATTCAAAGATCAACCGGATTCAATCGGTGATAATAATATGTCACAACTTCCATTTGGTGTTGAAATTGTATGGCAATATGACCTGCCGGATTCTTTTTTTCGATTTGGTTATGGAGCCCATTATATCGATAAAAACGACTCCCTGGTGAAAACGGTTAAAATCCCGGAGTTAACGCAGGACAACTTGCAGGATAAAAATCCGGCAGCTGAAAAAGATCCCAGGAAGTATCCCAGAAGACAATACCACAAATCATTACTTTTAAGTTATAGGGACCGGAATTACAGAGGTGAGTTTAAAAACATCAGCAAGGGCGGTGTTTTTATTAAGACCACCATAAAGTTTACGGTCGGCAAACAAATAAGAGTAGTTATTCCCGGGAACAAAATCCGAAAAAATGTTTATTTAAGAGGCTTGATTGTGCGAATAAACAAAGAGGGTTTCGGCGTAAGATTTTATAACAGATCGGACCTTGAGGTTGGAAGAGATTTAGAACGCAGAACCGGTGTGGATCGCAGAACCATTTGGGATCGCCGCGATCGAGCCAGTTAAAAAGGAGGTATAATGAAAATTATAATAATCGGTGGAAATGGTACCATTGGCAAAAAGGTATGTCATCATTTCTCAAAAAAACACGAAATCATGATTGGCGGAAGAAATTCCGGCGATAGAATCGTAGATATCGTCGATAGTAATTCAATTGAAGCAATGTTTAAATCCGTCGGATATGTCGATGCGGTTGTCTGCATCGCCGGCGAAGCGAAATGGGCAGCCTTTGATTCAATGATTGAGGATGACTTTTATATTGGATTGAAGAGTAAATTAATGGGTCAAGTGAATCTTGTAAGAATTGGCCGGAATTATTTGAATGCCGGTGGCTCTTTTACGCTTACAACGGGAATTTTAGCTGATCATCCTGTGATGTTAACCACAAGTCCCGCGATGGTCAATGGTGCAATTCACAGTTTTGTCAAGGCGGCATCATTAGAACTGGTAAACGGGATCAGAATTAATGTCGTGTCATCGGGGCTGGTTGAGGATGCAGTAGAAAAATATGAGGCATATTTCCCCGGTCATAATCCCATACCGATGAAAAAAGTGATCAATGGCTATGTCAAAAGTGTCGAAGGAAAAGGAACCGGTGAGATAATAAGAATGTATGACAATTGTTGATAGTAGTTTTCAGCAGTTGTGATAGTTTCTACTTCACCCGAACGACCGGACCGGCCGACCCTCCGGCACCAGGTTATTTTAGGGTCAGCTGGACTGCGATAGGTTTGTGGTCGGAGGATTCATAAGGCAGTACCCGGGCTGATTCGATGGTAAATCCCCGGTAATAAACCCGGTCCAGCGGCAGCTCGTTCCGGATGCCAAATATCGCGTTGAAAAAATCCGATTCCATATCGCCCGTGGTGCGACCTGCCGGAAAATCCATCACCTCAGTCAACTGCAATTCGCCGACAATCTCCTCAACCAGCCGTAGTCTTTTCTCATTCCAGGTATTGAAATCACCGGCCATGACGATGGGCCCGGTATGAATTTTCATAAGGGTTTTAAGATCTTCCAACTGGTCGCGAAGTTTCAGGTCACCCCAACGTTCAAAGTTTAAAAGGTGCACGTTGACCGTGAACAGACTTTGGCCGTTGGGTAACGGATATTCCGTTATAAGGGATACTTTCGGTGCGGTCACGAAGAACTCCCGGTACCGGGTGGCTACCGGTTCAATCCGCACCGGCGGTATCCGGGAAAGTGTCAAAACGCCGACCATCGTTCCCCCGGGCCAGGGATAACTCCAGCCATTGGCAAAATACCCCCCCATCTGTTCCACCTGGATCAGGCCGGCCCGCGCCTCCTGGAGAAAGACGATATCCGGATGTTCCTGCTCGAGAAGTCTTGCCAGATCGGAAACAAATTGCGGATTGGCGCCTTTGTGCGCATTCCAGTTCACCAGGGTAGTGGTAAGGGGCAAGGTCTGACCATTTTCCGAAAACTTCGCCACTTTCATGACCCCCGCCCCCCGGCATGAGACAGACAGCGCAATGATTACAGCTAAAATTGAATTTATGGCCAAGTGGTTTTTGGAGCGCATGTCATTAAAATAACATAAGCGTGAAAATATTTGACTTAAATGTGAAAGTTTATATAACCCCAATTGAGTGAAACTCAATTGGTGGGTACTCGGTATCTGGTACTGGGTATTGGTTTTAAGGAATGGGTTTGATTTTTAATATATCACCCGC
>CACVKW010000556.1 GCA_902749685.1 Olavius sp. associated proteobacterium Delta 1
AACTTATTGAAATATAAACAAATCCGTATTTACCGGGGTCTAGTTAATATCCTCTATATTATCAGTGGGTTAAGTGTGCTCGCAACATAGGGCACGCAACCTAAAACTTGGCCCTTTTTGTGGATTGGCCAGGGGCAATCCACAATGACCGGGGGTTTTAGATTAGTTCAGCAAATCCTAACTTTTGATCCCACCTTTACTATGGATTAGTTCGCCCAATACAAAAACCTTCCAAAATATTTACCAATGTTTACATCAGGCGCGACAACCCCAATTCGCACCCTTGCAAAATACCGCGTGTTGCAATATACAATGATCGAAGTCGAAGACTGTAAAGATATTATTGCATGTTATCTACGCGCTGCTATTTTTAAACAAACTGATCAAAAAGAATAAGGTCAAAACTTGCAACAAGGAGTCCGATGCGCTGGGATGAATATCTCCGGCGGATGAGCTCGTTAACACTATATTGCATTTACAAACATGGGTAATTTAGACAGCAAGCAAGCATCAACGCAGTCATATGATGAAAAAGAACGATTAGAACTGATCATCTCTGCGCTCAATACCGGCCTGGCGCTCATTAGACCGGATATGACCTTGGTCTGGTCTAATGACATTATCAAGCATAATTTTCCCGATGCAAACTTTCCCGGCAAAAAATGTTTTGCTGTGGCTGAAAACAGGACTACGCCCTGCGAGGACTGCCAGGCGGTCCTTGCCTTTAAAGATGGAAAAATTCATGAACGGGAATTCCAGAACCAACAGAACAAGCGCTGGTATAAAGTGGTCGCCCTGCCCGTAAAGGACCAGGAAGGTCGTGTTATATACGTGCTGGAAGCCTCCTCGGACATCGATGACCGGAAACAGGCAGAAAAGAAACGCGATCAGTCATTAAAGGAACTTGAAGCACTTAAAAAAAAGCTGGAAGAGGAAAACATCTATCTCAAATCAGAGGTCCGTGAAGCCCGTCATTTCTCTGATATGATCGGCACGAGCAATGCGCTCCGCTATGTTCAGACACAGGTGGCCCAGGTGGCTTCAACCGCTTCCACTGTATTGATCCAGGGAGAAACCGGTGTCGGCAAGGAATTGGTGGCCCGTGCAATTCATAATGACTCCAAAAGCCGGTCAGATAAACCCTTTATAAAAGTTAATTGTGCAGCCATTCCTTCGAACCTGGTCGAAAGCGAACTCTTCGGCCACGAACGCGGTGCATTTACCGATGCCCGGGAACAGAGAAAAGGACGTTTTGAACTGGCTGACACCGGCACGTTGTTTCTCGATGAAATCAGTGAACTATCTCAGAATACGCAAGCTAAAATCCTGCGTGTTCTCCAGGAAGGAGAGTTTGAGAGGGTCGGTGGCACCCAGACCTTAAAATCAGATGTCCGGATCATCGCAGCCACAAACCGGGATCTAAACGCTGAGGTAGCTGCCGGCCGCTTCCGTGCCGATCTTTTCTACCGCATTAATGTATATCCCATTACAGTACCGCCACTGCGCAAACGGCGAGAAGATATCCCACTGCTGGTCGAGCATTTTGTTTCCCAGATAGGACCAGACATGGGCAAGAAAATCGAAAAGATACCAACAAAGGTTATGGAGCAGCTCAAGGCTTACAACTGGCCTGGAAACATTCGCGAACTGCGGAATGTGGTCGAACGTTCGCTTATCACAAGCCCGGGTTCAACATTTCAGCTTGCCGATTTCACAGTTGAGAGGCACAAATCTTTTTCTCCCCCTTCAAATCAAAGGGTTAGTCTTGACGAGATCCAGCAGCAGCATATCCAACAAGTCCTCAAAGAAACCGGGTGGAAAATTAATGGGGCCGGCGGTGCTGCTGAAATCCTGCAGATGAAACCCAGCACCCTCAGAAACCGGATGAAGAAATTGGGGATTAAGCGATAGCAGCAGACCTGCAAGCTTTTAACTGACAGCATCCAACAAAAACACTTTCAATAATCCTCCAGCCTCCTACCTTCTGCCTTTAACCTCGATATGGCCGCAAAAAGGCGCAAAAAGCACAAAAAAAAATTTCAGAGTTCATAATTTCAATGTGCTACATTGAATAAAAATTGAAATTCCGACTTTTTACGAATTCATCAACCTTGGGCCTTCAATCTTTCTTTTTCTAACCAAATATGGAGACACTCACCAAATACGGAGAGCAGATGGGCCTTCCTGCTTTCCAACCTCCACAACCACATCTAAATATAATATTTTGAAATAATTATTCAAAATTTATTTTAAGTCAGTTTTCTCTTTCAGGCATCAACCTTGCTAAGTATGTATTTATCTTTCCCCAGACCTAACCTAATTCGAGAGGTATCTTATGCAGGTTGGCCTTCAAGTACTATCAAAGTTTCCGCCGGAAAACCGACGGGAGTTCATCCGTTCTTTCAAGATTTTGCCACAATTTGATGGATGCAGGAAGAACTGCAGCTTTTGCCGGCTGTTTGAAGATGTGGGAGAACTAAACAGCTTTTTGTGGGTGGAGTATTGGCGCAATGAAAACGCCATGGAAGAATACCTGCAGTCAAACCGTTTCAAAACCCTTATGGGGGCTATCGAAACACTGGGGGAGCTTATTCATTTCAACAAGGTTCAATTTCAGAATATTCAACAATAAAAGCAATCCAAGGAGAAACGATCATGGCAAAACCAGAATTCAACACGATTGTGACTGTTCCCAAACCCTACACCGTCGAATTGGTCAGGCGACCTTACCCACGCGTAAAACCGGGTTCGGTTCTTGTAAAAACCGAAATCGCCGCGGTCTGCGTTGATGATCGCATGTACACGGATCATATCCATGAATGGTTCGACTCACCGCTGTACGGGATGGGTCACGAGGGCGTGGGCACGGTGCTCGAAGCGCCTGAATCGCACCATTTCAAGCCCGGTGATCGGGTTCTGATCTCACACGGGGCCTATTGCGGCCGCTGTTTTGCCTGTCAGAACGGGTTGTCTCAGGCCCATTGCGCGAGCCTGTCCGATGGGGTCCGTGCCGGTTTGAGCACAACGGCACCCGAATTTTTTGTCGATGGTTTGGCACCCGTTGAACGGAAGAACGAATCCGAATCAGGCTGGGCTGCTATGGGAGAGTACCGGCTGGCTGACGAGGGCATCTGCACCCTGCTGCCCGATGATCTGGATTTTCGCCATGCTATTGCAGCGGAGTGTTCGGTTGGAATGGCGCACTGCGCCCAGGAATTCATGGAAGTCAAAGCAGGAGATCGTGTTCTGCTGGTTGGCGGTGGTCAGCGACAATTTTCAATGTCACACGTCATTACAGGACTCTTCCGGGGTGCCAGAGTGATATCGGCAGTCGATGATGATTTTCAACTGGAAACGGTACGCAAGATTGGCGAGGCCAGAGGGGGCACGCCGGATTTGCACATCATTGATATGCGCGAATCGTCCTGGACCGACAAAGTCTTCGAATTGACTGACGGTATCGGACCGGACAAGGTTGCGGATTTCACGAGCCGGGAGGAAATCCTGAACACCGAAATTGATCTCATACGCCATGACGGAGTGCTCTATATCCAGGAAAATCTCTATAATAAAAACCGCGTTCTCAAAGTTGATCCTTATGCCGCGATTGCCGAGAAAAACCTAAAAATCACGGGCACCATCGACTCGCGTCGAATCGATCGACCCGGCATCATCCGCATGCTGCGCAACAAGGAGGTTCAGCGGATGTGGGATGTGGTGGTGACGCATGAATTCCCCATGTCGGAGACGGAGGAAGCCCTCAAGGTCTCAGTCAGTAAACAGTGCGGCAAGATATTACTGTATCCCAACTGACGCTGAACTTGAAAAGGAGAAAGTATATGAGTGCAAATGCAAATTCATCGGAGAAATCAGCAGCAGGTTGGCGCTTAAAGTTAGGAGCTGCGCTCTTTGGGCTAAGCATTTTATTGCCGGTCGCGGGTGTGCCCCTGGTAACGGCGCTCGGCCTGTCAACCACAATGACCGCATCTGTATCCGGAGGCCTCCTGGTGGGGGCTGAGGTTCTCGGAGTCTGTGCCGTAGCCGTCATGGGAAAAAGTGGCTACGCCTTCATCAAAAACCGTGTTTTCGGGTTTCTAAAGCAGCATGGCCCACCCCAGAAAGTCAGTCGCGGTCGTTACAACATCGGGCTCGTGATCTTTTGCGTGCCGCTGCTGTTTGGCTGGTTGTCACTATATATATCCGAGTGGGCTCCCGGCTTGTTGAGTTATCCGCTTCCTTTTGCAATTGGCGGTGACGTCTTGATCTTGGCGAGTTTGTTCTTTCTCGGGGGAGACTTCTGGGACAAGATTCGTTCGTTATTCATTCATGACGCTGAGGTGCACTTTCCCCAATAATCAAATAGATTAATTGAAATGAAGGCATCATTGACTCGCACCAGGCACTTCATTTGCTGAGTTACCGAGAGTACAGTTCGTCTACAACGTAAAATTACAGGTTGACTGTAAACCACGATTCAAACTTTGATGGAATTCGAAAAATGCAAGACAAACCGGAAGGATAAAGCCAAGTTCAGGCGTGAGTCCCTACAATTACATAGACTTGAAAGGATAACGAAAAATGAGAAAAGAGACCTTATGGAAAGTATTTACATTGGTTTGTGCGGCCGTGCTGGGGGTGTGCCTGATCTGTCCGGTCGCTCTTGCAGCAGCTGAAACGATGTACCCCAACAAGGTTAAAACCCACATCGGCACGCTGACCTTTGACCACGGCATCCCAACCGAAGAGACTTCCGAAAAACTTTACTACGAGCTGGATTATCACAGGGCAGTGCAAGCCTATCTGTGGTCCCTGCCGATCGTGGGGCAGGCCCAATGGCGGCAGTCGTATCTCGACCTCTACGACATGAAGCCGAACCAAATCGTCTACTTGACCCAGTTCAACGATCGCTCGCTCATACTCACGGCCAATGAATCGACTCCTTACCTGATCGGCTGGACCAACCTCCAGGACAAGGCAGCTGTTGTCGAAGTTCCCCCCGCGGCGGTGATCGGACTGGGTATCGACTTTTGGCAACGGGGGCTGGCGGATTTCGGCATGTTCGGCCCCTTCTCAGGCAAAGGAGGCACCTGGGTGATCACCGGTCCCGAAACACCGAAGTCTGAAATTCCCTACATCGAGGGTGCCAAGTATATCGAGTCCAAGACCAATAATGTCTGGTTCCTGTTCCGCCTGACTATGCCGCCTGAAGAACGCGACCAGGTCATCAGCCAGATTAAAGTCTACTATTATGGCGAAACGCCCAAAGCTGCGACGATAATTCCGGCTGACAACAAACCGGGCCGCAACTATCAGCCCCGTGGCATAAAATACTGGCAAATGCTGCACGCCATTTTGCAAGAGGAACCGGTGGAAGAGCGGGATCGCTTCTTCATGTATTTCTTAAAGGAATTGGGCATCGAAAAAGGTAAGCCCTTCAAGCCGACTGAGCGTCAAAGAAAAATCATGGCCGATGCGGTCGTCGTCGGCGAAGCCATGGCCAAGAACATGGTCTTCCGCGAACGTTTGCCTGGTGTGCTGCGCGATGACGGCTGGCGCCTGATATTGGGACGCGTTGAAGGTACGGAACCCGGTGATGCCATGGAGCACACCCAGAGAACCAGGTATTTTGACCGGTTCGACCCGCGTGCCCGCTATACCTATGAGGCCTGCACCACGTCCGAGCGGATGGTGTTCCCCAAGCCGGGTTTCGGTATGGGTTATGGCGGGATGTTCCTGGATACCAAGGGCCGCACCCTGGCTGGCGACCGCTCCTACGTGATCAATGTGCCGTCGAACCCGCCGGTCAAGCTGTTCTGGGCGGTCACCATATACGATGTGGACACCCGCGGCCTGATAACCAGCGACCAGCAGCGTGCGGAGCGCGGTTCGGCGCATAAGGGAATCAAAACCAATCCGGACGGTTCGACCCCGGTGTTCATCGGCCCTGAGGCCCCAAAGGGTTGGGAGAACAACTGGATCAAGTCGGTTCCCGGCCGGGCCTGGTTCCCCTACTTCCGCTTCTATGGACCGACTGAGCCGTTTTTTGATCAAAGCTGGAAGCTGCCCCAAATTAAAGAGGTGGACTACAGTAAATACGGCAAGGATTAAGAGGTTAATTTATTAAAAGGGAGATCGAACACTGATTTTGTGCGTAGCCAGGGCACAGCTCAATGGTCATCCATAACCGCTATTTTTTAAGGGATTCGAAAAAAAAATGCAAGACAAGCCAGAAGATAAAGCCAAGTTCAAGCGTGAGTACCTGCAACTGCATAGACTTGAAAGGATGGTCGATGTCGTTTATGCCATTATTATTTGGCGCGCTTTTATCCTGCTTCCGAGACCAACCGCAGATCAATTTAGCTGGGAACATATCGGCGCTTTTCTGTGCGCCAACATTGGTGTTTTCCTGCTGGTCATCATCGGAATCGTCGTCACAATTATCTACTGGATACAAAATAACGTTTTATTCGGCAACCTGCAAACCACCGACAGTCGCCATACGATCCTGTCGATCCTGCAACTCTTTTTTTTGCTGGTTTTTCTGGTATCCATGCGCCTCGGAATTGAATTAGGAGCCTCCAACGCCACCCGGGTGTTGGAAAGCATTGCCGCCGCACTGGTCGGCATCGCAGGCGGTTGGGGCTGGTCGTATGCCATCAAAAATCATCGTTTGTTATTACCCGAAGTTACAGAGCAATATGCCTATCGATTAAGAGATCGTATTCTGGCAGAGCCGATCACCGCCATCATTACCATTCCGTTTGCATTTGCTGGACCGATCCTCTGGGAAGTATCCTGGCTGAGCTATCTGCTGGTGGTGATTTTGGTAAGACGGCAGCGGCGAAGGAAAATAGCCTAAGAAATTTAACGATAAAGGAGGAAATGACTATGGCTGAGAAGTCATTCCAAAGCAAAATTGTTAATTATGTTCTGCGGAAACGACCACTGATCCCATGCAGCCGAAGACTTATGCAAACCGGTGGATTTTTTAAGCCTAGTTCCGGCAGATATGCCGGTGCCATCTTCCCCATGATTTTAATCATCCTGATTACTGCCGGATGCGCACAGTTTCAGCATAAAATGCCCGAGGCGCTGCCCTTCATGGATCGTTCACAGACAAAAACCGAAGACGGGGTGCGGGTGACCGTGGCGGTTCCCAGCGCTGAGGAAAGCGAGCAAATATTCGGTTTCCCGCTGGCCGGCAAAAACATACAGCCGGTGTGGCTGGAGATAGAAAATAACCGCGACAACGAAATCGCTTGGTTCTTTAAACCGGGCACCACGAATGCGGGATTTGTCTATACCAACTTGAAAATGGGCACCAAGGCCGTATTGGTGAAACTTTTTGCTGAAAAGTGGATCGAGGAGTTACCCTTTTTTGTAGAAGTACCCGGCCTCAAGGCCGACCATCATCAACTCAATCCCCACACCCTTTATTCCGAAAAAGACTTGATTGACCTGGATGACGACGGTTTGCGCCAGGCGCTTGAAAAACTGCCGTGCTGCATGACCAACAAGGACGGTACCGGCAAGAGTGATCCGCTCAACATCGTTGTGATCGGCCCTGACGAAGAGATCTGGCCGGCCTTCATCACCCGCAATTGGGATGAATCCGAGATCATCTACCGCGCGTCGTTGGCCAAAACCATCGCGTCTTCTCTATTCGGCAGGCGCTACCGCTACTCACCCATGAGCCCGCTTTACTTCTACGGCAGACCCCAGGACGTGGGGCTGTAGAAAGCGCGCCAAACCGTTGAAGAACGCAACCACCTGCGCCTGTGGCTCAGTCCGATGCGCTATCAGGGCATGCCGGTCTCTGTGGGTCAGATCAGCCGCGACATCGGTGTCAAGCTGACCACCAAATCGCCCACTCTGACCACCCATGAAATCGATCCGGATGTCGATGAAGCCCGGGATTATCTTATGTTGGATTTGCTGGAGTCCCAGAAGGTGGCCAAGATCGGGTTTGTGGGAGGTGTCGGCAGCGCAACACCTGACGACCCGCGTTATAACCTGACGGATTCTCCCTACTGGACCGACGGCCTGCGTGTGGTATTCGTATTCAGCGAAGAGACGATTGCCCTCGATGAAGTCGAGGTTTTTGACTGGAAGCGATTGTATCAAAAGTATGAATAGGAGGTGTCTGCCATGGTATTCTATCCCTCATCTCATCGCATTCTGACAACGCTTTTTATAACAGTGATTCTGTTATTAATCATCCAGACATTTTGTTTTGCAGCCAAAAGAGACATGAAAAAAGGGTATGTCATGACCGAGGTCGAACTGCAATCCGAGCTGATGAGTTATGCCGATCGTTTTGCGAGCATTATGAGCCAGGATTTTGAGGATTTTGACTCGCAAAAACCTGGGCGCCAGGCACGCCGATTTATATTAAACGACCAGGCATATTCCTTATCGGCCGTGTATACCATTGCGGCTGAGCCGAATCCACAGGTGGGTTTGCTGGACATGGTCGCGGTGACGACCTTGCGGCGTACGATCTATGAAGATAACATGCGCCGCAAATATGGTAGGTCCATCGACGTGCTGGTTGCCGGCTTTCGGCAATTGGAGAAAGACGTCTGGCGCATGGCAGCCAAAGTCCTTACTAAAGAGCAGCAGGGCGAATTGCGTCAACTGATCCTGTATTGGCGCAAAAACAATCCGAATAAGATCGTCTATAACTACCTGCGTTTCAGCGATTTTGCCTCCCATCGCCGCAACTCCACGCTGGTAAAAAAAGTGCAGGCCGGCGGCATGTTTAAAACGGTCAAGGAGGTTACCCAGCAGGTCGAAGAGACTCGTATGCTGGCCGAGCGGGGCATTTTTCTGGGAACCCGTTTACCGCTACTGACGGGACATTTTGCAGAAGTGTGGATGTCACAGTTGCTGGTCAGCCCGGAGACAAACAAGATTCTGGCGGATGTCCACACCTTTTCCACGGTGTCGGAACGTATGGCCAAGGTCGCCGAACAACTCCCGGACAAAGTCATGAAGGATGCCTCGAAATTACAAAAACAAACGGTCAACCAGTTCATGACAGGTATCAACCAATGGACTGATGTCACGCTGGACAAGGTCATGGCCGATGTCGCCATCGAGCGCGAGGCGTTCATCAATCAATTCATGGATCGCTTAATCGGCGAGCAGAACAATGCACTCGCGGCACTTATGTCGGAAGAGCAGCGGGTAACCGGTTTGGTCACCGAGCTGCGCAAGACGATCGAGGGCAGTAATAATTTACTGCTGACCCTCAACACGCTTACCGAAAAATTCAAGGTCGGCGAACCTTCTCCCGAACCAAAAGAATCGAAGCCGTTTGACATCAAGGAATACCAGAACACAATTGGAGAAGTGACCAAGCTGGTTGAATCAACCAATCACCTCGTCGGCACGGTCGGTCTGGAAAAGTTGTTGCCGCAGCTTATTGACGCCATCGACAGGGTAGAGGGTGAAGGTGAAGAACTCATCGATCACTCCTTCCGACAAGGTGTTTTTCTGATTTTGATTGCAATGGGAGCTTATATCATTGCCAGGTTGATCTATAACTTTTTGAATAAAAAGTTGATAGAGTCACGAGCATAGGTCTTAGAAATAAAGGTCCGAGTGCGGAGGGTCTGATATGGAAATTACGAAATCACCCACAAGGCAAAATAATAAGAATACAAGCTACAGATGCCCTCTTCTAATTTCTATAACACTGTTTCTTATTTTCGGGTGTGCGGCTCAGGGGGCCAAGCGTGTTCCTAGGGATCGTTTCGATTACAACGCTGCCATTGCTCAATCCACCAGAGAGCAAATGCTGCTGAATATTGTTCGTAGCCGGTACCTGGAGGTGCCGGTGTTTATAACTGTCAGTTCTGTGTTGACCCAATATGAATATGAGCGCAGCGCAGGCATTGGCGCCATATTGGAATTTGGTGAACATACCACGGACAGAGGCACCGGTGAGGCCAATTTAAGGTTCTCAGAGCGGCCGACCATTACGTACCTCCCGATCGAGGGTCAGGAGTTTTCGGCCCACCTGCTTTCAGACATTCCCTCTGAAATGTTCTTTGCCGCGGCACAGGCAGGCTGGACAATTGACGTCTTTATGCGCATTGGCATTCAACGGCTTGGAGCGATGGAAAACATGTCATTTGGCGAGCTGCCCGCTTCCGGCTATTCATACACAATCACTGATTTTTGTGGATATCGTTTGGTAATCTGATATAAATCGTTTCAAAGGATGGTCCATTATATTTTTTTTATTTATCTGAGCAAAAAAGAAAGGAGTTAATAATGGGTCGTCATTCTTTTTTGGATGGTTTGAGGGTGACTGTTGAAGAAGGTGATATGTTACCTTACTATGAGCTTTTTGCATTAAAGAGTATTATTAAGAAGGTGGCTTTGCGAATGTTGGAAGAATTAAAAGAAGAGCTTGAATCTGAAAAAGCCATCACTGAGGGCACTTAACAAAAGGTCGAACCGTCCTTACGAATTCACATAAATTAATAAGCATTTGATAATTAAAAAGAAAAGGCGAGGGTAAAATTCCTCGCCTTTTCCATAAGGACGGGTAGTTCTTATAAGTTATTGAAATTATTATATATTTTTGTGGTGGCTGGGGGACCAGGATTCGAACCTGGGTTAACGGGGCCAGAACCCGTCGTCCTGCCGCTAGACGATCCCCCAGTATTTTGTAAACGTATCCATTACAGAATAATTTTCAGTGAGTCAAGGAAAATGTATTACCACCCGCTTTAGAAAGAAAATAAGAAGTTAAGAAGATCAGAAAATCAGATACTTAACAAATGACAAACTGTAGTTTAGCGGATTGCGGAAATAAATCAATAAAATAAGATAGTTACTATGCTACTAATTAAAACTTCCCAAGGTTGCGACTATTGTCCTTAAAAGCAGAATTTTTCAGCTTTGTTTTCCATTTCAAAATATCTTTTATCCTGACGATTTATCTAAATTTGCTTCGATGAACTGAATCGCCTTGCCAAGTCGCGGAATTACGCGCTCGGGCCCTAAAATGGTGATGATTTCAAAAATGCCCGGGCTGGCGGTTTTGCCGGTCAGGGCGACCCGCACCGGTTGGGCGATTTTGCCCAGTTTCAGGCCGGTTTCATCCATCACGGCTTTAAATACGCCCTCAAGGTTTTTTTCGCTGTAATCGGTTGACGACTCCAGTTTGTCGACCAGCAGTCGCAGTGGTTCCAAGGCCGCTGCTTTCAAAAATTTACGGGCAGCTTTTTCCTCAAAAATGATATCTTCAAGATAATAAAACATGGCAGCATCGGCCATATCGGTCAGGGTCTTGCTGCGGGGTTGCAGGGTTTGGATAACGTTGGTGGTATAGTCACCGTCTTCGATCTCAATTCCGCGGTCTTTTAAAAATGGCCACAAGGGGTCGACCAGATCTGATGCGGCAGATGCCTGGATATGATCTGCATTGATGGCCTGCAGTTTTTCAATATCAAAGATGCCGGCCGAGCGACCGATATGCTCGATGTCAAATGCATTGATGAGTTCCTCTCTCGTAAAGAATTCCTGGTCGCCATGAGACCAACCCAGCCTCACCAGATAGTTGAGCAGGGCATCGGGTAAATAGCCCATATCCCGGTAAGCAGTTACCGACATGGCACCATGGCGTTTGCTTAAGCGGGCACGGTCGTTGCCAAGCACCATTGGGACATGGCCAAAGGTTGGCAATGGGCTTCCCAGGGCGCGGTAGAGCAGGATCTGCTTGGGCGTGTTCATAACATGGTCATCACCCCGAATAATCGTGTTGATGTTCATCGTAATATCATCCACCACCACAACAAAATTATAGGTGGGGGTTCCGTCGCTGCGGCAGATGACAAAATCGTCCAGCTCATCGTTCTTGAATACAATATTGCCTTTGATCACATCTTCGACAACGGTGGTACCGCTAAGCGGAGCCTTGAAGCGCACGACTGCCTGGGTCGTTTTAATTCGTCCCATTTCACGACAGGTACCGTCATAACGCGGTTTGTCCCCGCTTGCCATGGCCGCTTGCCGCATGGCGTCGATTTGTTCGGGGGAACAAGTGCAATAATAGGCATGACCGGAATCAACCAGTTTTTGAATATATTCCCGGTAAATTTCAAATCGCTGGGTTTGAAAATACGGCCCTTCGTCCCAATCGATCCCGAGCCATTGGAGCGCCTCAAATATGGCATCCACCGATGCTTGAGTCGAGCGTTGGATATCTGTATCCTCAATGCGCAGGACAAATTTGCCATTCATGTGCCGGGCATACAGCCAGTTGAATATTGCCGTGCGAGCCCCACCGACATGCAGATATCCGGTCGGACTCGGTGGAAACCGTGTGATGATTTTTTCCATATCTTTTCCTAACTTATCCTTTTAACTTTTTAACCTGTTGATATAAAACGCAATTATTTTTCTTTAAATTACTGCAATTAGCTAATTTGAGTAAATAGTTAGTAATACAGAGTTGTCAGGAAATCATAGCGGCGGTTGTTGATACCATCATAATATTCCATAAAATCCTGCATTTATTTGATATTTTCTAAACTGCCGAAGCGTTGCAGTAAATAAATTTGACAAATGATATTAATTGGTTATATTATAAAACTTAACAGTCATCGGGACCTTTCCATAGCATAGAAGGCAGCCCAGTACAAGCAAACAATTTCGATTGATCGCATGAAAAGGCTTGACATTCATCTGGATTTAAATTACTAGAACGCCACCTGTAAATTCGAGTACTTGATTTCAATTTTTATTAAATATATTAATCAATTAGGAGATTACTTATGGCTGTACCAAAACGAAAAACATCAAAATCTAAGCGCGACAAACGCAGAACACACCAAAAATTATCAGCACCGAATCTATCAACATGCCCTGATTGCGGAGAGGCCACGCTGCCGCATCATGCCTGTCCCAGTTGCGGCTCTTACAAAGGCCGCACCGTCATTTCAACAGATGAGGATTAAATTTCACACTCAGATGCTGTTCGTTGAAGAGTTGGATAGTTAATTGTGTAACTAAGCTCCGAGCGAATTCGGATTTGGCTAAATGGTTTATTTGTTAAATAGTCAAATAGTTGAAGGATCTCAGCATGCTATTCTAGGGTGCCATTTAACGATTCCGCAAGTCTATAAATCAACCATGGCACGAATTGCCTAATTTCCGAATTGCCTAATTACTCCGCCCTAAAAAATAACAATAACAGGTTTCGATAAAAGATGGAGATCCATTTGAAACTGATGAGAATATTATAATGATGTCCGGGCGGATTATGTAACCAGTTACAGATATTTGAATCCGATATTAACCACCCCATAAGGAATTAATTAGATGGCTGCAGATGACACCTCGCAAGCAAAACAGCCGACCGGATTGGATCTTGAATCCAGACAGATGGTACTGGATACCATTGGACACCTGAAAAAAAGGCTTTTGACCAAAGAAAAAATATTTGAATATGATCAAAAAGAAATTTTTCCGGAGGATACAATTCGGGAAATGCTGGGGCCCGAAATCGGGTTGCAACTTTTGATGATTCCGGAAGTATATGGCGGCATGGGGGGGGGCGCGCGGGACAGTTGTGCTGTGACCCGGGAGATGGCCAAAATTTGTCTGGGAATCACGACTGCATTTTTTGCTATCCAGCTCGGTGCGGATCCATTAATTGTTGGGGGCACCGATGAGCAGAAAGAGAAATGGCTCGGTCAGATTGCTGAAGGCAATGCGCTGGTTGCCTACGCGGTAACGGAGCCGGATGCCGGCAGCAATGTCGTGGCGATCAAGACCAAGGCCGATCCGGTGACCAATGATGCGGGTGAGATCATCGGCTATCATATCAACGGCAACAAGCAGTTTATTTCCACGGGGCTGTATGCCGATTTTATCACGGTGCTGGCCAATACGCCCGAGGGGGCAACCTTTTTCGTAATGGAAAAAGGAACCGAGGGTTTCATCGCTGGAAAAGGAGAGGAAAAACATGGCATACGGGCCTCCAACACATCACCGTTAACCTTTACCGATGCCTTTGTGCCGGTGGAGAATCTTATCGGCGGTATCCCCGGACACGGTATCAAACAGGCCAGCAAAGTTTTCGGTTATACGCGTCTGATGGTTGCCGCTATGGCTCTGGGCGGCGCGGAAGCCGCGCTTGAGATTGCAATCCCATATGCCAAGGAACGTATCCAATTTAAAACCCCATTATCAGAAAAGCAGGGATATACTCACAAACTGATTTTACCGCATGTCGTGCGGTTGGCCGCCGCGGATGCATTTATTTCAGAAATCGCTGAAAGATTGGATTCCGGCGGGCAAGACCTTGAGGTAGAAGGCTCCATTGCCAAACTGTATGCCACTGAGTCTGCCAACAAAGCAGCCGAAGATGCCATCCAGGCCTTGGGTGGTTATGGCTACATCACCGAGTACGAGGTCGAAAAGATCAAAAGAGACGTCCGCATCACCTGCATTTATGAAGGCACCAGTGAGATTCAGCAAACCCTTATCAGCACCATGCGCTGGAAAATAACCCGCAAATCAAAAGGTGAGTTTTACCAAGCCATCAGTGATGAAATGCAACAGTTGCATAGCAGATCGGCAGATCTGGGGTGCCGGACCTATGAGCTTGCGGCCAGTGCGTTGAACCAGGCCATCATCCTGGCCAACGATCACCGGTTGACCAGACAGCAGTATATCATGTTTGCGCTGGCGGATATGGCGGCTAATGTTGAGATTGGCGCCAGTCTGGCACGCAGGGCCTCCAGGTGTGCTCAACGCGGCGATTCCGAAGCCGAAAAAATGAAAATCATTGCCAGGCTGTTTGCCGCTGAAGTTGCCCGGATTATCTCCCAGAATATCTTACTAATTGTAATGGGTTGTGGTCAATTTGACGAAAAGGCCACTGCCGAATTCCTGGCGCGTGTGGCCTACGGTGAGCTTACGGCCGGCATGCACAACATGATCCCGGACATGGATCAACTCGCCGATATCGTATTTGAGAGGTAGTCATGGCGGATGAAGTCAAGCGTACTATTCTGATTACGGGCGGTTCCAGGGGAATCGGCAGGGGTATCTGCAGAGCGTTTGCGCGGGCGGACTGCCGTATTTATTTTAACTACTCATCGGCAACCGAAGCAGCCGCTGAAACCGAGAAACTGGCGGCCGAAGCCGGCGGCAGGGCCACCGGCATTCAGGTGAATGTTGCCGCCGAAAAAGAGGTGGCCGGATTTGTCGCTCGGGTCCTGGATGAAACCGGTCGCATCGATGTTTTGGTCAACAATGCCGGTATTACCCGCGACGGTCTGATTGTCCGCATGAAGGAATCCGATTGGGATGATGTTCTCAATATTAATTTAAAGGGAACCTTTAACTGCATCAAAGCGGTAACCAAAACGATGATGAAGCAGCGTTCGGGCCGCATTATTAATGTGTCCTCTGTGGTTGGGGCCAGCGGTAATCCGGGTCAGGCGAACTATGTCGCTTCCAAAGCCGGTATCATCGGTCTTACCAAGGGCGTTGCCAAGGAGCTGGCCTCACGAGGCATTACGGCCAATGTTGTCGCACCGGGCTATGTTGATACGGATATGACCACATCTCTTTCCGACAAAGCCAAGGAGATGATGATAAGCCAGATACCGCTGGGACGGGTCGGTACCGCGGAGGATATTGCCGCAGCCGTCGTATTTCTAGCTTCCGATCAGGCCGCTTATATCACCGGTCAGGTTATTCATGTAAATGGCGGCATGTACATGTAAAACTGTTAACAATAAACATTATTTCCGGTGAACCCGGGAGAGGAGGTAAGTCAAATGTCGATAGAAGATAAAGTCAAAAAAATTATTGCAGAAAAACTAAGCGTTGATTTGGAGGAAGTTGTTCCCGAGGCTTCTTTTGTGGACGATCTGGGTGCAGACTCCCTTGATCTGGTTGAATTAATTATGTCCATGGAAGAAGAATTTGACGTTGAAATTTCCGATGAAGACGCCGAAAAAATCGCAACGGTTAAAGACGCCATCGCTTACGTTCATACCCAATAGACAGATAGTAACCTAAGAAAATTTTGGTGCGATGGTTATCATGCCGTATTGATAATCGTCCATGCTGCACACCGCCCATTTGTGTGCCGGCTACCGGCCACTGGATTGGGAGGTGTTGTCGCCTGAATCTTGCATGAAAATCAATGAGATTTTGAAAGCCTCCGGCTCGGGCAAAATCCAGGTATCAGTCGGAAAGCAGTGGCCGGTTGCAGATGGCACGATTCGCCTGTCATTGGATCTTACTAATTGATCCGTCTTGAAAATAGCAGATTGAGGGAGGTCGTTTGAATAAGCGGGTAGTCATAACAGGTTTGGGGCTTGTTACCCCCGTAGGTATCGGTGTTGAGCAAACGTGGCAATCGCTGTGTGCCGGGAAATCCGGGGTCGGCGAAATTACCCGTTTTGATACTTCCGGCTATCAAACAAAGATTGCCGCTGAAGTAAATGATTTCAACCCGCAAGATTTCATGCCCAAAAAGGATGCCAATCGTGTTGAACCTTTTATTGCGTTTGCTCTGGCGGCAACACGTATGGCCATCCAAGATTCCGGGCTTGTGATCGACAGCTCCAATGAATCCAGGGTCGGTGCCATTACCGGATGTGGACTGGGTGGTTTAAGGTTCATGGAAGATACCGTTCAGCGCGTTACCGATCAGGGCCCCAAACGCGTAAGCCCGTTTTTCATTCCCATGATGATCGGCAATATGGCCCCCGGGATGATATCCATTCATTTTGGAGCCAAAGGACCGAATTCTTCACTTGCAACTGCCTGTGCGGCCGGAACCCATGCGGTGGGCAATTCCTTTAGACTCATCCAATATGGTGCAGCGGATGCCATGATCACCGGCGGCACCGAAGCTGTTATAAGTCCTTCATGCATCGCCGGTTTCAATTCCATGAAAGCCCTTTCAACCCGCAACGATGAGCCTGCAAAAGCATCCCGACCATTTGACCGCGACCGGGACGGTTTTGTTGTTGGCGAGGGCGGCGGTATCTTAATTCTCGAGGCCCTTGAGCATGCCCTTGCCCGGGGTGCCCGCATCTATGCCGAAATTACCGGTTATGGCATGACCGGTGACGGATACCACATGACATCCCCTCCGCCGGATGGAAACGGTGCCGTCCGCTGCATGGAAGCCGCCATCGAGGATGCCAAGCTCGATCATGACAAAATTGACTACATTAATGCCCACGGGACGTCTACCGAACTCAACGACCTATATGAAAGCCGTGCGATCAAAACGGTCTTTAAAGAGCATGCCGACTCGCTAGCGGTGAGTTCCACCAAATCAATGACCGGTCATCTGTTAGGGGGAGCCGGCGGGATCGAGACGGTATTTACAGCACTATCCGTGGCCAATGACAAAATTCCCCCGACCATCAATTATGATAATCAGGCCGAGGAGTGTGATCTAGATTATGTACCCAACAAGGTTCGCCAGGCCACCGTTGAAAATGCCATGACCAATTCCTTTGGCTTCGGTGGTACTAACGGCACGCTGATACTGTCAAAATATAAAGCTTGATGAAATCAGAATATATCAAGTAGCCCCCTTTCCCGATTCCCACCTTTGGATAGGCCATTTTTTACTTGCGGTAATTCAAATTGGTATATATTATCGAAAGTTATGATTTTTCCGATTGAAGGCGATCGACGCCAAGCATCTATCGTCAACTTTGGCGATGTTGAAGAAATTAAACGGCCCTTTGGTAAACCCTTTGGTTTGAAACCAATAGGGTCCGATAGGCGGGGGGAAGGTTCATGAAATGTCCATTTTGTGGAGAGATTGACAACAAAGTTATCGATTCCAGATTGAGCAAAGATGCCAGTGTAATTCGTCGACGCAGGGAATGTATAGATTGCAGTCGGCGCTTTACAACCTACGAGCACATTGAAGAGATTCCCATTATGATAATCAAAAAGGATGGGCGTCGAGAAGTCTTTAACCGGGAAAAAGTGCGCAGCGGCATACAAAAAGCGTGCGAGAAACGCAACATCAGTATGAATGCCATCGAGGAGTTCATTAATGACCTGGAACGTGATTTGCGCGAGATGGGCGAGAAAGAATTGCCGGCCTCTGTTGTCGGGGAAAAGACCATGCTAAAGCTCCATGAATTGGATGACGTCGCCTATGTGCGATTTGCATCGGTTTATCGGGAATTCAAAGATGTAAATGATTTTGTTTCCGAACTAAAAAGCTTATTAAGTAACAACGAGAAGACAGAGAGCAGATGACAGCAATCAGAAGACAGAGGCCAGCAGACAGAGGACAGAAGTCAGAGGATAGAGGGCAGATGTCAGCGCTGCCGCTGGCCAGAAAAGCGGCCGGTTTAATCTGATAAAAATTTAACAAAATATAATGTTACTTTTCCGACACAATCAATCCTGCTCTTTGCGGGGCAGGCCGGATTGTCAAGATATGGTCTAGCTCAGATGCTTTTTTGTCTGCTATTTCCCGACCTCTGTCATCTGTCTTCCGATTGCTGACTTCTTAAAAAACAATGGACGACCAACATTTCATGCAAATGGCGCTGAGGCTGGCGATTAAGGGCCAAGGATTTACTTCGCCGAATCCCATGGTGGGGGCCGTAGTGGTAAAAGACGGCCGGGTGGTGGGAAGCGGGTACCACCAAATGGTGGGCGGACCCCACGCCGAAGTCAACGCGATTGATGCGGCCGGCAAGCTGGCAAAAGGGGCTACGCTGTACGTTACCCTTGAGCCGTGTAATCACACAGGCCGCACACCCCCCTGTACCCGAAAGATATCTGAGGCCGGCATTAAGCGGGTTGTGATTTCCATGATCGACCCGAATAAGGATGTGGCCGGTGGCGGTGCCGAATTTTTAGAGCAGCAGGGAATCCGGGTTACAACCGGGGTATGCCGGGCGCAAGCCCAGAAACTAATTGAGGCTTTTGTCAAGTTCGTTCATACCCGGCGGCCATTTGTCATCGCTAAATGTGCGGCCACCCTGGATGGACGGATAGCTGCCCGCAGCGGAGATTCCACGTGGGTCACCGGAGAGAAATCAAGGCAGTTCGTTCATCGTCTGCGCCATGCGGTGGATGGCATACTGGTTGGCATCAATACCGTTCGAACTGACAATCCAAGTTTAACCACCCGTCTGCCTGATGGTCTGGGCAGAGATCCTGTGAGAATCATATTGGACACCCACCTTTCCATATCACCGGCGGCCAGGCTATTGCGGCAAGAGTCCGCTGCAGATACGATTCTGGTTGTCGGCAAGCCCTTGATGCAGGATAAACAGTCGGCTTTGGAAAAAGGTGGTATCCGCGTGATTCAATCGAAGCTTAAAAATGGCCTGATTGACTTGGACGCCTTAATGGATCAGCTTGGTGCGATGGGGCTTACCAGCATTTTAATTGAAGGCGGCAGCCGGGTACTAACCTCGGCGTTCAGCGCCGCTATTGTGGACAAGATATTTTTTTTCTACGCACCTAAAATTTTGGGCGGCGATGACGGCATCCCCATTTGCAGCGGACCGGGCCCGGAATTGATGAGTCAATGCATCAAGGTAAACAATATCAATGTTCGACGATTTGGCGATGATGTCATGGTAGAAGGATATATTGGTTAGTTGTCCGTTGTCGGTTGGCAGTTGTAAATTCCGGATTGATTGTTATATTTATCGGGTTAAGATGGTTAGGAATTATCCATGTTTACGGGAATCATAGAGGGGCTGGGCAATATTGCCGCCATCCATTCCTCAGGCCAGGGGAATCGGGTGACCATTGAAGCTGATTTTACGCTGGATCAGACCAAAATCGGGGACAGCATATCCGTCAGTGGTGCCTGTCTGACTGCTGTAAAGATTGAGGGCCGGCGTTTTGAGGTAGACGTATCACCTGAAACGCTGAATACGACAACATTTGACAAGGCTAAAGTCGGAGACCGCGTCAATCTGGAACGGGCCATGCGGTTTTCGGATCGTATTGACGGGCATCTGGTCTCAGGGCATATCGACGGTACGGGCATCGTCAAACAGCGAGAAATTCTGGGCAATGCCGTCATTGTGACCATTGAGGTTGCCGAATCCCTTACACGGTATATGATTGCCAAGGGTTCGGTTGCCGTAGACGGCATCAGTCTGACGATCAATAGCTGTGATTCCGGAATCTTTTCGATCAGCATTATACCGCACACGGCTGAACTGACGACGATTGGGTTTAAAAACAGCGGCGATCGTGTTAACATCGAAACCGATATGATCGGTAAATATGTCGAACGATTTTTAAGCGGTGCTTCACCAACAGGCAAAGATCAAATTTCAAAACGATCAACCATTGACCAGGAGTATCTCATCAAAACCGGTTTTATCGATTAAACAATTGATATTCGACATATTTCAACACAAAGCGTAATCTTCTATATTTATAGCTAGAGCAAAAAACACTTGGAGCTAAAAAGGTAAAATGCCACAAATTACTATTGAAGAGGCCCTCAGGGATATTAGAGAAGGGCGGATGGTCATCCTGGTGGATGATGAAGATCGGGAAAATGAGGGTGACCTTTGTATGGCAGCGGAGAAGGTGACCCCCGAGGCAATTAATTTTATGGCCAAATACGGCCGCGGACTCATCTGTCTGCCCATGACCGCGGAGAAAATCGACGGGCTGGATATTCCCCTGATGGTCGACAATAACACATCTCCTTATGGAACCGGTTTTACCGTTTCGATTGAAGCCAGGTGTGGTGTAACCACCGGCATTTCAGCCGCCGATCGGGCCACCACGGTTTTAACTGCTGTCGCGGATGACGCCAAACCGCGCGATCTGGTTAGACCCGGGCATATTTTCCCGCTCAGGGCCAAAGACGGAGGGGTGATGGTGAGAGCCGGACAGACTGAAGGCTCCGTCGACATGGCCCGCCTTGCAGGCATGAAGCCGGCCGGGGTCATATGCGAGGTTATGGATGATGACGGCACCATGGCCAGAATGCCCTCTCTCGAAAAGTTCAGCGAAAAACACGGCATCGGCATTTGTACTATTGCAGATTTAATTGAATATCGGATGCGTACGGAATCTTTTGTGCGACGATCTGCAGAAACGATGATTCCGACCACGGTGGCTGGTGAATTTAAAGCAGTGGTCTACGAAAATGATGTGGATAATTTATTGCATATCGCGATGGTCAAAGGCGAAATCGATCCTGCTAAACCCGTTCTGGTGCGAGTCCATTCCGAGTGTCTGACGGGTGATATATTCGGTTCTATGCGATGTGATTGTGGCCCCCAGTTGCACAAGGCGATGCTCAAAATGCAAGAGGAAGGGTGCGGTGTGCTGCTGTATATTCGCCAGGAAGGCCGCGGCATTGGTCTGGTAAATAAAATCAAAGCCTATGCTTTACAGGACGAAGGCTTTGATACAGTTGAAGCCAACGAAAAATTGGGCTTTAAGCCGGATATGCGCAATTATGGTATTGGAGCCCAAATCCTGGTCGACCTCGGTGTCCGGGAAATGAGGCTTCTGACCAACAACCCCAAAAAAATGGTTGGTCTGGATGGATACGGGCTCAGAATTATTGAACAGGTGCCAATCGAGGTAACCCCCAATCAACACAATAAGTGTTATCTGGAATGCAAGAAGTTAAAAATGGGGCATTTGCTGAATGTCGATGCCAACCCTTAACTTGGTCTAAAGCGAACAAAGAAAGGAAGGCTCATGCCGAAATTCCATGAGGCGAATCTCATTGCCGAGGGTAAGAAGTTCGCACTGGTTGTCAGCCGCTTTAACGATTTTATTACTGAAAAACTATTGAGCGGGGCACTGGATGCGCTGATTCGCAGCGGCACCTCAGATGAAGATATCGAGGTCGTTAAGGTGCCGGGAGCTTTTGAAATCCCGCTGCTGGCCCAAAAAATGGCAAAAACCAATCGTTTCGATGCCGTGATTTGCCTGGGTGCCGTTATTCGAGGGTCCACGCCGCATTTTGATTATGTTAGTGCCGAGGTGTCGAAAGGCGTTGCCGCGGTCAGCATGAAATCTGATATCCCTGTGATTTTCGGCGTAATCACCGTTGATACCATCGAGCAGGCGATCGAACGTGCAGGCACCAAGGCCGGCAATAAAGGCTGGAGTGCGGCCATTGCGGCCGTGGAGATGGCTAACCTATTTGAAATTATTGATTAAATTCGATCATGGGGATTCGTCGCCAGGCGCGAGAGCTCGCCATGCAGGCGCTCTTTTACCTAGATATGCAGGACAATGTATCGTTGCAGATGCTTGAGTCCTACTGTGATAACTTTCGTCCTCCTAAAAAAGCACGTCCATTTTTTCTGGCACTGGTAAACGGTGTTTTAGAAAATAGGAGTGAAATCGACACCCTGATTGAGCGATTTTCTAAAAATTGGAAAATCAATCGTATGTCCTGCGTGGATCGCAACGTGATGCGGATTGCGGTTTACGAACTGCTGTACTGTGAGGATATACCTCCGAAAGTATCCATCAACGAAGCCGTTGATGTCGGGAAAAAATTCGGCTCTGAAGAATCGGGTGCCTTTATAAATGGAATCATGGACAGTATCCGGGATGCACTGGTTAACGAGGGAATGCTAAAAAAAATTACGACTCAAATGGATGATGAGATGACATAGATACCGGATACCGGATGTCGGATGCTGGATGGTCGATGCTTGATGCTGGAAAATAAGTGGCTCAAGGCGCACGGCACCTGGCTCAAGGTAAAGGATTGTGATCCAGGCTATCACCAGGAGGAAAATGTGATTATAAAGACACTGACCGTTGGGCCGATTATGGCAAATTGCTTTGTTGTGGGATGTGAAGAGACGCTAGAGTCCGCAGTCATTGACCCGGGTGACGAACCTGATCGGATTCTACAGGCCCTGGCTGAATCCAACCTGACCGCAAAACTTATCATCAATACCCATGGTCATTTTGACCATGTCGGCGCCAATAAACGGCTCAAAGAGGTTACCAGCGCACCGATTTTAATCCATCCATTTGATGCGCCGATGCTCAACCAACTTGCCGACAGTGCCGCCGCCTGGGGCATGGCAGCGGATAATTCACCGCCACCGGACCGGGAACTGCAGGACGGAGATGAAGTTGCCTTCGGCAAGATTATTTTAAAGGTGCTTCACACTCCCGGACACACACCGGGCGGGATTTCGCTATATACGGACCATGAGGTTTTTGTTGGTGATACATTATTTGCGGGATCAATCGGTCGCACTGATTTTCCGGGTGGCAGCTTCGAGACACTCAAGGAGAGTATTCAGCAAAAACTGTTTGCGCTGAGTGATGACTTAAAAGTTTATCCGGGCCATAACCAGGCGACGACCATTGGGGTGGAAAAGCGAACCAATCCGTTCGTGGGCGAACAAGCCTCATATTTTTCATAGCCGCGCCTGTACCTCCCCGTATTCAATACCCTGCCGTTTTAAAATGTCGTAATAAATCATAATTTGCTTGATATAAATCACCGGCTCGGTACCCCGGCAATAGCCGTATTTGGCATCCTTATAGTATTTGCGATATCGCAATAATGGCAAGGTTTTGGCTAACGATTCCCATGAATCGGGGTCGAGATTTTTTCTGACCGCCAGGTTGCGGGCATCCTGAACATGGCCCTGACCGGCATTGTAAGCGGCCAGGGCGATCAGCAGCCGGTTGGTAGTGTCGGCTTTGTCGAAACGATCGTAAAGCTTTTTTAAATACCGCACCCCGCCATTGATATTTTCCACCGGATTATAAATGTCGTTGACATCGAGGCTGCTGGCTGTGCTGGGAAGAAGCTGCATCAAGCCCTTTGCGCCGGCACGGCTTTTGGCCCGCGGATTTAAATGGGATTCCTGGTAGATCTGGGCCGCTATTAAACGCCAGTCGAAACCGTATTTTTTGGCAGCGGCTTTTATAAATGGACTATAGCGCGACAGCTTATTTTTTATGTTGCGATGAAAGACCTTCAAATCCACATAATCAAAGCTGGCGATACCGCCATAATACTTATTATATATTTCATCGAATTTGCCATTTTCATTAATGGCTTTAAAAAATGAATTGATTTTGGCTTTAAGCTGGCGGGCTTCCGGATGCACAGCCCAGCCAAGGTGCTGCAGATCGCTGATTGGATGGGCCATGATAGCGCTGGGATAATGGCGTCGGCTGAGCAGCGCGATATTGCTGTCGGCAACGGTGAATCCGATTTCACCCTGGGCGACCTGCTGAATCAACTCTTCTGTGGGCATATCATTGTGCAGCTCGATTGTTAACCTCACCCCCTGCTGTTGGAGTTCTTCGAGCCGCTCCTGGTAAGCAGTTGCCTGGCGAACATGGATGGTCTTTCCGGACAGCTCTGTCAGGCTCTTTATTTTATCACTGTGGCGGTGGGCGATGAGATGCTGTTGAATGGGCATATAACCATTTGAAAATGATACTTGATTTTGCCTTCTGGGGGTAATGGTCATACCGGCTGCGATTAAGGCTCCGGCACCGTCGTTTAACAGCGGGATCATTCCTTCCCAGCTCTCGGCGAGGTTTACTTTCAGCTCGACCCCCAGATAATCGGCAAATTCCCTGGCCAGTTCATACTCAAAGCCCATGGGCTCATCGCGATAAAGATAGTAACAGTGTGGCGTATTGCGGGTTATTATCGTAATCTGGCCGGCCTTATTTATTTTGTGAAGGGTAACAAATTTGTACTCATTAACGATCGGGGTAAACACGTAAATAATAACAAATACCCACAGCCCAACAATCACAAATTGTATGACACGCCGTTCACGGAAAATTTTATAAATTGCTGATGAAATCATTAATTAATCCACCCTGAAAAATAACCCTACCAGGATATCGATTGTTTTTTGAATCAAGAATGAACTTGCTTGACCTTGGCGCCGGCGGATTAATTACTATATGCTTCGCATAATTTTTTCTTTTCTATTTTTTAATCCATCAGCGAATTTTATCTTGAAAACATCATCCTATGAGAAATTACGAAATTTTTTTGACTTTCTTTCGTGTTTTCGTGATTGGCCCTTTTGGGATCTCCGCCTTGAATGGTGGATCCTGGCTATGGGAAAAGGAATCACTCTGACTTCAATTCCGCCTTCCCACTTCCACAATCCTAGAAGGCTCCCAATTGGCAGGGTTTGATTTTGATACTGAGAGATTCGCAGGCGCCGCTGACAGCCATTTTCCGTACGTTGAAGCGGCTTGCAATGTCCCACGCATCGCAACAGGCAAGTTTACCGTCAACCAGAGCATTTCGGATAGCCTCTTCCATTTGCCGGTTTTCAGGTGCTTTGGCCTTAACCGCTTTTTTATCGGGTTGATAGCCGAATAGCCCCAACTGGCATTTACTCAATTTTAGATCCAACAAATCTACGGTTTTGCCGATTTCGGCCGGCGGCACCTCAAGCGCTGCTGCTATTTTAAAGGCGACCGCACAGGCCAGATTTCCTTGCCGGGCATTTTTTATTACCTTATCTTTGATGATCGGGTCCGCCTGGGCATCAGGCCCGTGCTTTGCTGAAAATTTCTGTCCTTTTTCAAGCGTCATTGGCTAATTCTCCTTTTTTATATTGACAAAAACAATTTGAATCAAAATTATTTGTATCCGGTCTTGAATTAAATTCGCTTGTTTGATAATTTTAAAATTTTCGATAAGTATATCACAGTTTCACTTTTATTTGCAATTGGGCGCAGCCAGATTCAGGGTATCATTGTTGATATGTCCTTAAACGTCAGTCGTAAAAAAACGCGTCAAATCATGGTTGGCAATGTCCCCGTCGGGAATTTGGCCCCTATTTCCGTCCAATCGATGACGAATACGCCAACTGCCGATGTTAGTGCCACAGTTAGCCAAATTGAGCGGTTGCAAAACGCCGGTTGTGAAATTATCCGGCTGGCCGTACCGGATAGTGAAGCTGCCCAGGCCATTTCCCTCATCAAACCCAAGATTTCCATCCCCCTTATCGCTGATATACATTTTGACTTCCGATTGGCCATTGCCGCAGCCCAAGCCGGTGCCGATGCCCTCAGGATTAATCCCGGCAATATCGGCGGGGCCGCTAAAGTAAAGGCCGTGGTGGACTGTGCGAAAGATACCGGAATCTCGATCCGCATTGGAGTTAATGCCGGTTCTCTTGAAAAAGATATCCTTAAAAAATATAATGGTGTCACGGCCCGAGCCATGGTTGATAGTGCCCTGCGCAACATCGAATTGCTGAAATCTCTTGACTTTCACCAGATAAAAGTTTCTTTAAAAGCATCGGATGTGGCACGTACGGTCGAAGCCTACCGATTGTTGTCTGCCAGAACCGATTTGCCCTTGCACGTGGGAGTGACCGAAGCCGGTTCCCTGTATTCCGGGATCGTCAAGTCCGCTCTGGGCATCGGAACGCTGCTGGCCGAGGGTATCGGGGATACGATTCGAGTCTCGTTAACGCGGGATCCCGTTGAAGAAGTGCGGGTCGGCTATGAAATTCTCAAAGCTTTGGGCATCCGGCAGCGTGGACCGGAGATCATTTCCTGCCCCACCTGTGGACGCTGCAACATTGAACTCTTCGGTATTGTCGAACAGGTCGAAGAGGCCCTGTTGTCGACGGTCTCGCCGATTAAAATTGCTATTATGGGGTGTGTGGTAAACGGTCCCGGCGAGGCCCGGGAAGCCGACATCGGCATTGCGGGAGGAGATGGAACCGGTATTCTATTCCGCAAGGGTAAGGTTGTCAAAAAATTTCCCCAGGAAAAGCTGGTTGAGGTGTTGATGGCCGAAGTCGAAAAATACGAACGAAATAGAAGCAAATTGGCGGATTGAGGGACAAAAAATTGTAACAGATCAGCCAACCGCAGATGTCACAGAGATTTTTATATCAAAAATTTCCTCTTAACTATTTATACTTATTGCATTATGACTTCCTCAGCGTTCTCTGCGAACTCTGTGGTGAACTATTAAAAAATTATTATTTATTTAACTGAAAGGAACCCAATGGGGAGCAACGTAAAGACTGCAATAACACCGACAAGAGCAGAGGATTATCCGGAATGGTATCAGCAGGTGATTAAAGCCTCCGACCTGGCGGAACGATCTCCGGTCAGAGGATGCATGGTCATTAAGCCGTGGGGATATGCGCTCTGGGAAAATATCGTTCGCGTAATGGATGATATGTTCAAGGCCACCGGTGTCAAAAATGCCTATTTCCCATTATTTATTCCCTTAAGCTTTCTGGAAAAAGAAGCCGAGCATGTTGAAGGGTTCGCCAAAGAGTGCGCGGTGGTCACCCATCACCGGTTGGAAAAAGGTGCGGACGGTGCCTTAGTGCCGGCCGGCGCCTTAACGGAACCGCTGGTGGTTCGGCCGACTTCGGAAACGATTATCGGGGATTCTTTTTCCAAATGGGTCAGCAGTTATCGTGATCTGCCCATTTTGATCAACCAGTGGGCCAACGTGGTTCGCTGGGAGATGCGAACCCGGATCTTTCTAAGAACCAGTGAATTTTTATGGCAAGAGGGTCACACCGCCCATTCCACCAAAGAAGAGGCAATTGAACGTACCAAACTTATGCTGGATGTCTATGCCCGGATGGCCGAAGAGTATTTGGCGATGCCTGTGATAAGCGGCGCCAAAAGTGCGGCCGAGCGTTTTCCGGGGGCAGTCGACACGCTGTGCATAGAAGCCATGATGCAGGATTGTAAAGCCCTGCAAGCCGGTACTTCGCATTTCTTGGGTCAAAATTTTGCCAAAGCATCTGATATTAAATTTCAAACCGCCGACGAAACCGAAGATTATGTATGGACCACTTCCTGGGGCGCTTCCACCCGTCTGATAGGGGGGGTCATCATGACTCATGGCGATGATGATGGTATCATATTGCCGCCGAAGGTGGCGTCGGCGCAGCTTGTGTTATTGCCGATAATCAGGAAAGCCGACGACCGCGAACAGGTGATGAGCTACACCGAAAAACTGGCCCATCAGCTGCGGGATACATATTATCATCATCATAAATTAGTTGTGGAAATCGACGATCGCGATATCGGAGGAGCTCGCGGCTGGGATTGGATAAAAAAAGGAATACCGCTGCGGGTTGAAATCGGTCCCCGCGATATCGCGCAAAATTCAGTCTATGTTGCACGGCGCGACGAAGCCCATCATGAAAAAACCTCCATCAAAACAGAGCAGTTCGTGGCCAATATAACGAATTTGTTGGATGAAATCCAGGACAACCTCTATGCGCGGGCTGAAACCTTTCGTAAAGATCACACGGTAACCATTGAGGACCAAAATTCGTTTTACGAATATTTCACACCGCAAGAATTGGAGAAACCTGAAATTCATGGCGGTTTTGCCGTGTCTTGCTGGTGCGGCGATCAGGCATGCGAGCTAAAAATAAAAGAGGATCTGGCGGTGACCATCCGCTGCATCCCTTTTGAGGAAGACAGTAAATCCGGCAATTGTATCTGCTGCGGCAAACCCGGCACCTGCCAGGCAATTTTTTCAAAAGCATATTAAAGATAGTCGCTGGATACTGGATAACGGGTGATCCGATTTGATCCGAGTTAATGATGTCATAGACAAAATCAGTGATTACCATCCGGGAGCGGATCTGGGTATAATTGAGCGTGCTTATATCTATTCGGCCAGGGTGCATGAGGGGCAGGTTCGTCTATCCGGTGAGCCCTATCTTACCCATCCGCTGGAGGTAGCCGGAATCCTGGCCGATATGAAACTGGATGTCATCAGTGTTGTGGCCGGGTTCCTGCATGATGTGATCGAGGACACCCATGCCGTTCCGGAAGATATTGAAAAACTGTTCGGCCCTGAAGTGCGTCATATTGTATCCGGTGTCACCAAACTTAGCAGCCTGACTTTTCATAGCTCCCGGGCGCGTCAGGCAGAGAGTCTGCGCAAGATGTTTCTGGCAATGGCTGATGATATCCGGGTCATTCTAATCAAACTGGCCGACAGACTCCACAATATGCGTACCCTGCAATTCCACAAGGCCAACAAAAGGAAAACGATTGCCAAAGAAACCCTCGACATCTATGCTCCCATAGCCGCCCGTCTCGGTATATACTGGATTAAAAATGAACTTGAAGAAACCTCTTTTAAATTTCTCCAACCGGACGAATATAACCGGATTCAAACCCTTGTGGCCAAATCCAGAACGGAACGCGAAAAGTATATGCAAACCGTCAAAGACTACATCCAGAAAAAAATGGATGAGGCCCATTTGACGTGCGAGATTTTAGGGCGCAACAAGAATTATTTTAGCATATATAATAAAATGATATCGCAAAACCTGCCTTTTGGAGAAATCTACGATATCATTGCCTTCCGAATTGTTTTGGATTCCATCTCCCAGTGTTATGAAGCTCTGGGGCTAATCCACTCGATGTGGAAACCGATCGATCACAAGTTTAAGGACTATGTGGCCCGGCCCAAGCCCAATATGTATCAGTCTTTGCACACAACGGTTGTCGGACCATTTGGTGAGCGTATTGAAATCCAAATTCGAACCCGGGATATGGATCGTGTTGCCAAATCGGGCATCGCCGCGCATTGGAGCTATAAAGAAGGTAAACGAATTGACGAAAATATCAGTGAAAAATTTGCCTGGATTCAAGACCTCGTGGAAAATCAGGAAAACTTCCGGGATCCCGGCGAGTTCCTCGAAAATGTTCGTATCGACCTTTTTCAGGATGAGGTTTACGTGTTCACACCGCGCGGTGAAATTAAAACCTTGCCGTATGGGGCGACGACGGTTGATTTTGCTTACATGATCCACACTGAAGTCGGCAATCAATGCACCGGTGCCAAAGTCAACGGACAGCTGGTCCCCCTGGCCTATGAATTGAAAACCGGAGATATCGTTGAAATAACCATCGCTAAGAATCACCATCCCAGCAAAGACTGGCTTAAATATGTCAAGACCGTCAAAGCGCGTTCAAAGATACGATACTGGATCAAGACCCAGGAAAAAGAACGCAGTATAAGTTTGGGGCGGGAAATGCTGGAAAAGGCGTTTCGCAAGGAAAAGCTCAGCTTTAATGCCATGCTCAAAACCGAGCAAATGGCGAATGTCGGAACCCATTTTGGATTTAAAGCAGTTGATGATTTAGTGGCCAATGTGGGTTATGGAAAAATTACACCCCTGCAGGTCGTCCGTAAAATTGCCCCCAAAAAGGAGCCGCAAGCAGACCCGGAATCGATTTTTAACAAACTCGTCGGTCGAGTGGTTCGTAAAAAAAGACTTAAAGACGGGGTGCTCGTCAAAGGTGTGGATGATATCCTGATCAGGTTTGGTAAATGTTGTCAGCCGGTCCCCGGTGATTCGATTATCGGCTATATCACGAGGGGATATGGTGTGACCGTGCATCGTACCAATTGTGTCAATGCCTTGCGCTTGACCCCCGAACGTCAAATTGAGGTCGAGTGGAATCAGGAAGCCAGCGAAACCTATCCGGTAAAAATCCAAATTGTCTCCCATGATCGGGTCGGGCTGCTGGCTGATGTGGTCGGCAATATCAGTAAATTCGGCGCCAATATCCTCAATGCGAGTTCAGAAACCCGCGACAACAAGATGGTCGACAGCTATTTTACGATTGGCGTTGAGGATACCACTCATTTGGAAAGGATTTTGTCGGCGGTCCGGAAGGTTAAACTCGTGCAGGATGTCAAAAGGATCGGGTAGAGCGTGGGAATTGAATATTGAAGATTGAAAATCGAATATTTGTGGTATTCTATCGATTTAAATTGAGGTATTTGCTTCTTATGGGCAGTCCGACTGATTATATAGGTTAATCATATAGAGTCATTTTTAAAATAGACAATAACCTTAAATATTCATTTTTCAATCTTCAATCTTCAATAATTATGGCGCTTTAACCACAGAGCCCGACTTGATGCAGTTGGTGCAGACAACCATCTTTTTAACTCTGCCGTTTGAAATCGTCCGAACACGCTGCAAATTCGGGTTGAATCTGCGCTTGTTTAGATTGTGAGCGTGGCTGATATTGTTGCCCACCATCGGTTTTTTACCGCATATTTCACACATCCGGGACATATTTATTCTCCTTGTTGCTGCCTAAAATCGAGCGTTTCAAATTTAAAAAGTAATCCGCTAAAAACCTGATTTTCTACACGAATACCTGGCAAGTGTAAAGTGTTTTTTTAGTTTTCCATGGTTTCTTCGGCTATCGAGGCTTCGCATTTAGCGATAAATTGCAGAGCTTTCTGGTGGTATCCGACGTCAGGGTAATTGGAAAGCACCGCCATAAATCGTTGCAGGGCGGCTTGGTAGTGTTTGGATTTATAATAAAAAAGACCGATATAGTATTCATTTCCGGCTAAGCTTTTTAAACATTTTGGGATGTGCTCATTGCCGCTGCGAGCATATTGGTCGTCGGGAAATTGTTTGTACAGCCGCTGAAATATTTCAAGCGATTTGCGGGCAGGTGTCTGATCCCGATCAATTGTATCGATTTGATCATAATAGCAACGTCCGATTTGATAGATTACATAGGGTATCGCCTCGTTGCGTGGATGCAGCTTTTCGAACTCTTCGTAGGCGAAGATCGCCTCATCATATTGCTTTAGATGATAGTGGGAATCTGCGATTTTCAGTTCAGCCAAAATCGCGTATTTGGAAAACGGGTACCAGTCCTTTAGCCTCTGGAAGTATTCAATGGCGTCTTTATAGTCGCCATCTTCGAAGGCATCCATACCATCCCATGCCAGTTCCTGGGCCGATCCGGTTTCGTCTTTGCCGACGAGGGCATTCCACGATTTTTTGAGCGCGGAGCAACCGGAACCCACCAGAATAATGATGACTCCAACAGCTATGAGTCGTTTCATGCCTTTGCCCTAATTTTTTTTAGACCCTTGCCGACAAGGAACCCTGCTCTGCATCCATAATTTAGTTGAATTAAATTACAGCAACTTGTTGATGGCTTCTTCCAGTTTTGATTTGGCAACCATGCCGGTGATCTGCTCGACAACGTCACCTTTCTTAAAGAAGATAAGCGTCGGTATGGCTTTGATTCCGAATTTCCCGGGTGTTACGGGGCTATTATCAACATTGCACTTGGTAAATTTAATTTGGTCACCAAATGTATTGGCGAGATCTTGTACTACCGGTCCAATGGCTTTGCAGGGACCGCACCAGGGCGCCCAGAAATCGACCAGCACCGGTTTATCGGAATGTAAAACTTCAGATTCAAAATTTCCGTCATCTATCTCCATGATTCCTTCTGCCATAACCTTCCATCCTTTCCTTGGAAAAATAATAAGAATGGTTCATTATAGTTATGGCAGTGTCTATTGTCAACCATGGACAATTCCCAAACGATAAGCCACTCAGACACGCGGGCACCAAGACGGAATATGAATTTAGGTCTTGATTTGCCTTTTGGTTTCTGGCATTTTTTCACTGGTTTTCGTTCCATCCGACATCTTTTCAGATGACCGGTTCCAAAATCCCAGCGGGGAGGAACTCAATTGACAAAAAAAATTCGAATTGGAGCCCTGATTTCGGGGGGCGGCACGAACCTGCAGGCGATAATCGATGCGTGCCGCAACGGCAGGATCAATGGCCGAATGGTTTATGTCGGTTCGGATAATCCAGATGCCGATGGTCTTGCCAGAGCCCGCCGGGACAACATTCCGACTTTTGTCGTCGACTATACTTCAATTATTCGGGCAACAAAAGCAGAACCTCAAAAGGCGAAGCTGCCGGATGACTTTGATTACACTGAATTGCTGACAAAACAAAATTTTTTTGGTGACGGAGATGATCCTGCCAGGATAAAATTATTTTTGATAAGCCGTGCCATCGCCGAAGCCGGACTGCTGGAGGCTATGGCGCTTTATCCTTTCGATCTTTTAGTGCTGGCCGGTTTTATGCGTAATTTAACGCCTTATTTTATCGATCGGGTTAACACCGAACATAGCCGACCGCGTATTATGAATATTCATCCGGCCCTGCTCCCGGCATTTGCCGGAGTCGACGGATATGGCGATACATTCCGTTATGGATGCAAGGTCGGTGGTTGTACGGTTCACTTCATCGACTACGGCGAAGATACCGGACCGATTATCGGTCAGCGAGCATTTCAAATCCAGCCCGAAGATACCATCGATACAATCCGCAAAAAGGGCCTAAAACTTGAATGGGAGCTGTACCCGGCCTGCATTCAGCTGTATGCCCAGGGGCGCATCAAGGTGGTCAAGCGCAGCTTCGATTTGGGCGGAGGCAAAAAAATTTCCAGGAAGGTCGCAGTGGTTGAGGATTTAAAAGATAGATGAGACGGTAAGAGGGTAAGAAGATATAAAAAATCTGCCTACAGGTACGACCTTGCACCCAGATAGCGGGATTGATAATATTTGCTCGCTAGGGACGATATTCGTATATTACGACCTCTGCCGGGAGCATGCAGAAATTTACTATTCCCGGCATAAATACCCACGTGTGAAACCCGTCTACCCCCGGAGGTCGCGAAGAAAACCAGATCGCCTTTCGCCAGTTGACCGCGCCTGATCGGCGTTCCGGCTTGCCACTGCTGCCCTGACGATCGCGGAAGATCAAGACCGTTCAATCGGTAAACCACCATCGTCAGCCCGCTGCAATCAAATCCTGTCCGAGGTGATTCTCCGCCCCATCGATAGGGGACCCCGATATACTGTTGCGCGGTTCTGACAATATCGTTTCTGAGATGTTCATTGTCACCCGTTTGCCAGGAACGCGCAGCGAAATCCTTCGGACCAACGATGTAATAATTCTCAATTATTCCAATGAATTTTAAATCCTCAGCCCTGTTGCGGGCATCCTTATGCGTAGCGTAGTTGCCGAAACGTACTTTATAGAGCCCCGTTTCATGGCGGAAATGGTACGCGTTTATTCCCTTTGTCTGGAGCTGTTCGGTGAACCGCACGGCGTTGCTCATATTAGAGAAAGCGCCGACCTGAATGGAGTGGCGTATGGCAGGAAGCTGCTTTTGCAGTGCCGGCTCCAATTCATCCCACGATTCAGTCGATCGTCCCCCGCAACCCCAGGAGGTGAGCGCCAACATCAACGTAACTGGTATTAGCACTTGGGGCCCGAAGAATTTTCGAGCGCAATATGAATTAACTTTACCGCAGGACATAATTCATTGCACAAACATACACAGGGTTATGCGCATAAGACCTTAAGGTGAATTTAATTCTTCGTGAACCCTAAGGCGATACGCCGATCAACAATTTCAAGATCACCGGAAAAGCGACAAAGGTGCCGATCATGCTGCCCAGATTGGTAAATACGACCACCAGAAGAATTCTTGTCACCTTGTTGCGCCAGAACCCGCGAACCGATAGGATGTCATCGGGAAGTGTCTCCAGGTCTTTTACTTTGGGCTTGCGGGTAAAGGCTTCAACAAGCCCTGAGACCCAGCCGGCTGCGATCATCGGATTTAGAGAGGTTAGAGGCGCTGCCAGCATAGAAGAAATAATGGTGGCCGGATGAGCCAGGGCTATGATGGCCCCCAACCCGGCCAGTATCGCATTGGCGGCAACCCACCAGATCAGCATATCCTTGCCGGCCTTTGCTCCCCCGTAAAAGAAACCGGCAATAAACATGGCCATGATGGCACCCGGAATGAGCCACTTCAAAATACCGGTCGTCTTTTTTTGGGGTGGTAGTTGCTCCAGGGCCCGAATATTGATATCCTTGTTCCAGTATTTTTTTATGCCCGGAATATGGCCGGCACCCACTACCGCCACTATTTTCTTTCCGGGAGCATTTTTGATTTTGTCTGCCAGGTATTGGTCGCGTTCATCGATTAGGATATCTTTTAAAATCGGTAATGATTTTCCCACTTCGGCCAGAAGGGATTCTAGCACATCCTGCTGCTTCATCTTTTCGATATCTTCTTCCTTGATGTCTTCAACTTCCCCCAGAGACAGGATCAGTTGGAACATGAGTTTGATTTTGCTCCATAATCCCATAGCGCGCCAGGTGCGGGAAAGCGTGGTGCGAATATCCCGGTCCGCCAGATGAATTTCGGCGCCTACTTCTTCAGCAGTTTCGATCGCCTTGATCATTTCGGCGCCGGGGTTAATATCAAACTTTTTAGCAATCCGTTTCTGAAAGGATGCCAGCAGAAGATTGGAAAGCAGTAAAAAAGATTTTTTTTCTTTTATGACTTTAATAATATCCGTTTCCTGCCAGCGCTCCTTCTGGCGAATTGACTGATATCTTGATGGACACAATTCAACACAGACGGTATCGGGTTTTTTTTCCTTTATGGTGTCTCCGACCTCTTGCGCGCTTTCCCTGGAAACATGGGCGGTGCCAACCAAAATCACCTTTTTGTCGCCATAATCGAGATAATGCAGCGTATCGGATTTTTCTGTCATTGACATAAGGTTATATTTTTCCTTTATTTTTTGAATTCTAAACTATATTACATAAGGTGTCGTAAGGCAAGATGAAACCGGGGATGTCATAATACATTTGAGCACCACTGGTGCCGGGTCACTTGTTTGGAATTTTGAATTTGGATTATTGGAACTTGCCCTTCGATCTGGCTCAGGGTGGTGAGCTTGTCGAACCATTTGAGATTTGGATTTTGGTACTTGGAATTTTAATGAGTTTGATCAAGTCGTTTAATATTATTATATCGGTCAATTAATTGTCTGAATGACCTAGTTCTGGGGGGGGGGGCTTGTGCTGATTCATGATGACATCTATTCCTGGGAGGGTTTTGGGGGAGTATTGCGTCTGGCCAGCGGCAAGTGTCGGCTGCGGATATTTGACCTTAAAAAGGGGGGTCGGGAGGGACTGGCCCATTTAAGGCCGATTATCATCATTGCCTCGGATGTTGGCGGCAGCCGGATGTCTGTGCGCAGCTGCTGCGGTCACATTGCCAGCGGTGTTGCCAGAAAATTCAACATCAAGCCGGATCGGATGATGTTTATCGAGTATTATCCCCAGACGGTCTACGGCGAACGGCAGGATCATGTGATTGCAGAAAAATACGACCTGGTTGATTTTAACTGGCACGAGGACAAAGCGATTCAACCCAAATGGCGCGCTCTAAAGCCGCCAATGCTGGATCTCGTCAAGGAACTGGTAGCAAGCTCGAAGCAGAAAGCAGACAGCTGAAAGGTCAAAGCAAAAAGCTCAAAGGTCAATGCTGTAAGATCAAACGAGGATGGGAGGTGCGGCTCCGCCGGATGGGGTTGAATAGTTGATGTACAAGAAGATCAGAAGTTGAGAAAATCAGAATTTGAGAGGTGAGGCACTTTTTAACCTTCTGATCTTCTAAGATTCCAGCGACTATTTAACTTTTCACTAATATCTAACTCATCGGAAACACGGCGAAAATTACCATGCTCCAGACTGAATGCGATATGATTACCGGTGCCAGGTTTCTCAGGTGCAAATACATGACCCCCCAGAATGCGCCTGCGACGAAAGCTGCTCCAATCAGCATAAAATTAAACGACCAGATGTGAACTGCGGCGTAGATGACGGTTGCCAGAAGCCATCCCTGCCAGCGGCCAAAACGGGCCATCAGGTTTTTTTGCAGATAGCCGCGCCAGTATAATTCCTCAGCTGGTCCGGTTATAAAAAAAAGCAGCAGCGCAATCAGCCACATCGAACTTCCGGCCCCTTTATCATAGATTCCCCCGATTTGCTGACCGGCAAAGGGCAGTATGACGGCCGAAACGGCTTTGCCGGTCCAAAAAATCAAATACAGCACAGCGGCTGACATAAAACCTAATATAATGGCGCGGCCGTTGAATTTAAAATGCTCTTTGGGGTTGGGCTGCAGCCAGAATGACAATAAAGCCAAGGTGGCTGCTGAAAAGGATATCTTTATCCAGAATATGGACCAGGTGAGATAAAATGTAATGAACCATAGCACCGATGCCAGCAATACCGTTCCTACCAGCGGAATCGGTCGAAACTCGATGCGATTCAAAATACGCCCTCCAGAACCAGCGATATGACCAGCAATACCCCGAAAGCGGTGTCCAACTGCGCGGTGCGGGCATCGGCATCTGCCGGTATCTGTTTCATCATCAGGCGCAGCAGACGCAGAGCCAGCGGCAAAGACAGCAAAACAATTAAAGACCACAGATAGAGGGGACCAAAAATTGACATCAAGACGATTGCCAGATAGGCCAATGCCACCAGCAAAGCGTAAAGCAAAAGTCCATTGCGCTGCCCTAAAACAATTGCCAGGGTTAGGATGCCTTTATCTCGATCATGATTGATGTCACGAATATTATTGGCCAGCAACACCAGGGCCACCAGAGCCCCAAAAGGAAGGGAAATCCAAAAGGCATTCATGCTGAACGCCTGACACTGGACAAAATAGGCGCCCGCCACCATTAGCGGTCCCCACATTAAAAAGACTGAAATCTCTCCCATGGCGCTGTATTTGTATTTTAGGGGCGGCGCAGTGTAGCTTAAACTGGCAAATACCCCGGTCAAACCGATCCACATCAGCGCCCAGCCCCGGGTGGCCGCCAGATAAATTCCGATCAGGGTGGAAAAACCATAGAGCGTATATGCGGCGGCTTTCACATGTCCGGCGGCCAGTTTTCCTTCGACCAGCGGGTGCGGACGATACTGCGCGGTGGAGACTTCCTGGGTGTCAACGCCGCATTTTACATCATAGAAATCGTTGATCAAATTGGTGGCTGCATGCAATAAAACCGTTCCAAGCAGGGTAATCAGATAAAAGGCCCAGGAAAAGCTCCCATCGATAGCTCCCAGGGCACTACCGACACTGACAGATATAGCCGTCATGGTAAACGACCAGGGGCGGCTGGCTAGAAACCAGTTGCGATAAATATTCATCGGTTGCTAATGGACTCCTCGGAATTTAGCTAAATTGATCTGCCAGAAAATAGAATTTGCCGGATGGGATGTCAAGGGGAAAGGTCCGAAAGCCGGAAGTCGGAATGCGCAAGTTGGCAAGGTCCAGGTGTATACTTTTTTAGGGTTTCAGGTGTCAGTGGATCCTCTAACCGCCGAAGCAGCCAGTTTGTTTGAAATTGAAAGATTCACCTGCGGCGTCACAAACGAGGCTTCCGCCTTCCGCCTTCCGACTTCTATTTTACTGCGTTTGTCTTGCTGCGGCAGCAGCTTCCTGCGTTTTTTGGGCAGCTTCTTCAGCCTGCCTAACGATCGCCTCGGCTTCGGCTTGAGTCGCCTCGGTTTCAATTTTTATCCGCTCAATCCGTTTTCTGAACTTTTTCCTTTTCCACCGTCTGGTGCTGAGTTTTCTAACGTATTCCTGATTAGCCTGAGTCTCCTCCCGGGCCTTTTCCACAGCCGCTTTGGCCCGTTTCTCAGCCTCTGCGGCCGCCACTTTTGCGCGCTGGGCGGCGTCAATTTTATCCTGCCGTTCGTTGCTTTTGCGCAGCCGTTCGATTTCGCTCTCTATTGCCTCCTGTTCCTGGGGGGATTTTTCTTTATATTTGGTGACATCTGCCAGTCCGGCTTTTTTCGGCGGCGCCTGATCGGATAGATGAATAACCCCGTTTTCATCGGTCCAGGTATAGATTCGTTGAGCATAAAGGTGGGAAGCACCGGATATGGCGATCAGGCAAGCGGCTGTTAAAACAGTAAATTTCACTTTGGCACCCTTGATCTATTCTTAGAACGAACCGGATTTGCAGTACTGAGTTAATTATATTGATATATTTTAATACTGTCAAATTGCGAGTCGTGAGAAACGGGTTGCGGGTTGCGGGTTGCGGGTTGCGGGATACGGGTTGCGGGTTGCGGGTTGCGGGATACGGGTTGCGGGTTGC
>CACVKW010000557.1 GCA_902749685.1 Olavius sp. associated proteobacterium Delta 1
ACGAACCCCGCGGTGAGATGCAAAGTTAGGCGCAATTAGAAGGGCGCTTTCTGATAAAACATGACAAGAAAAGTTATTATTTCGCAGTCTGCATTAAAAA
>CACVKW010000558.1 GCA_902749685.1 Olavius sp. associated proteobacterium Delta 1
AGTCGAGGGAGAAGCTTTCCAAACCTAAAACAGATACAAAAAGAACTGATAGGAAGTTGATAACTATCGAATATCATTTAAAGTGTCTCAACTTAAAAGCTTGTAAAAAT
>CACVKW010000559.1 GCA_902749685.1 Olavius sp. associated proteobacterium Delta 1
ATAACCTGATTTCGAAATCACCAATTTCGCGTTTATAACTGCCTGTTATTATTAAAGGCAGTATTTGATTTTCAATTTATTTTGGACAGCAATGATAATGAATAAAAAAAGCGTTTCACTAAATATTATCCAATGGCGCCTATATTGATATTCATTGAGTACAGAGAAAACGATAAATACTAGAATACCAATAAGTAAACTCTTTTTTACCTTCGTGACATTAACAGAAAAAATAGGTGTAGGTTTGGCAAAATAGCGAAGCGTCTCAATGGATATTTTTCTTGCCTCAAACAAGAATATAAGACCACCTACAATTAAGCCACACAAAGCAGTTTGATAAGCCAAACTGGTTATGGTACGCAACTGCCCAAATTGCAAAATTATTGCAATTGTACAAAGAAGCGGAATGGTAAAAACTGCTACATAAAATCCAGTGAAATATTGTAAAGCTTCAGAGTCTTCATTTCTTTCAAGGTCATGTCGCTTATTAAATATCAATAAAGATTCCAAGGTACAAGTATATCCCATCAAAATACATCCAGCAGGAACTATTATTACAAAAATCTTTATCAGGAAAAAATAATCTATAGTACTATAAATGAAATACGAATATAAGTAATTTCATTGCTGTCCAAAATAATTTGAAAATCAAATACTGCCTTTAATAAAAACAGGCAGTTATAAACGGGAAATTAGTGATTTAGAAATCAGGTTGTA
>CACVKW010000560.1 GCA_902749685.1 Olavius sp. associated proteobacterium Delta 1
GACCTCCTTTCTTTGCCCGCATCATCGCGGGGTTCGTTTAATCCGATTATATCAGGCAATCAAAATTGTCAAGTATAATTAACCTGTCCCTATTCTTCATCCGGGTTTGCACCAGGGTATGAATTGCAAATTCCAAGGTGCCCGGAATCAATTGCTCTTCAAGGAAAACCGGTATCAGCATACTTTGCGAATAATCATAACGCTTGTATTTAGCCATATCTTCTCTCGCCTTAAATGCCTATCAGTCTTGACTATCAGTTAAAAACTTCTATCACAAAACTAGTCATTTATAAAGCAACAAACGTAACTGCCGGCTAATATTGCTGGGAGAAACAAAAAATAGAGGGCATACGAAATCCAAGCAATCAATTTATGCCATTTTCGACAGTCTCAGCAGGCAGCAAATATTCGCAATTCTCAAAAAAGGCAGTTTGAATTGAAGTTTTGGTCGTTAGGTATTTATTGAGGTATATAAATCTATCTTTCAATTCACTATCAATAGGCGACACCAAAATATATTGGGGGGGCTCACTGGTCGAGAAAATCATAATCATTGTGCCTTTCGATATGCAATCTGCATATTTCCTTTATTTCAGGAGCAGAAGTCCACAATTCAGACCTGTGCAAAATAACAATGATATGCATAGGCAACGTGCACTCCAACCTCACTTATATAGAATCCCATTAATTCAGCTAATAATTCCATCTTGGTCCAGTCCAATTTTCTGAAATCTCATACAATTCTTCAATGAGCTATGAATTCAGGCAGCACTATGTTAAAATATCATTACGATAAAATTATATTTAGTGGAGGACATAAAAAATGGTCTCTAATGAGACTGGTAAAGAGCTAAAACACAAAATCGAGAAATTGGAAAAGGAAAATTCCAATCTCAAGGGTACGGAACAATCCCTTAAAAGAGAACGGGATTTTATTCTCGAAGTCTTGTACTGGACTGATTCCCTGGTCGTCGTTATCGATCTAAAAGGCTACATGGTAACTTTTAACAGATCCAGTGAAAAGCTATCCGGTTACCGTTTTGAAGAAGTGCAAGATAAGCCGTTTTGGGATATTCTTATATCGCCCGAAGAAAGAGAAGGTGTAAAGTCGGCTATCACAGAAGTAATTAAGAAAGGACTTCCAGATAAATTCCAAAACTTTTGGGTAACCAAAGATGGTAGCAAGCGCCTTATTAGCTGGGTGAATTCTATTCTCAGGAAACCGGATGGTTCAATTGAGTACATATTATGCACTGGCCGGGATATCACAAAACAGAAAATGGCCGAAGATGCATTGAAGCAAAGCGAAAGGAAATATCGAGAACTCGTTCAGCATGCCAACAGCATCATTTTGAGAGTCAATCCCCAGGGTCGAATCACTTTTTTCAACGAGTTCGCCCAGAGTTTTTTCGGTTTCACGGAGGATGAAATTCTTGACCAAAACCTGATTGGTACTATCCTTCCGCAGACTGAGTCTTCGGGGCGTGATCTTAAAGCAATGTTCGAGGACATTATACGAAACCCATCTCAATATGTTCACAATGAAAACGAAAACATCAAACGCGATGGTGAACGGGTATGGATTGCCTGGACCAACAAAGCAATTTTGGACCATGATGGAAACATATCCGAAATCCTCTCCATAGGCATGGATATCACAGATCGCAAGCACGCGGCCCAGGCGTTGACCGAAAGTGAAGCCGCTTTGAAGAGCATATTTCGTGCCGCTCCGACAGGAATTGGTATGGTATCTAATCCTGATCGGATACTGGAACGGCTCAATGAACGGTTGTGTGAAATGGTTGGCTACTCATCCGTGGAGCTTGTCGGACAAAGTGCAAGAATATTGTACCCGAGCGAAGAAGAATTCCAGTGGGTTGGAGAAGAGAAATATAAGCAAATCAGAGAACGGGGAACCGGAACTGTCGAAACGCGCTGGAAATGCAAGGACGGATCGATAATTGATGTTTTGCTCAGTTCCACCCCCATTGATTCTGACAATCCGACATTTGGGGTAACTTTCACAGCCTTGGACATCACCGATCGCAAACAAGCAGAGGAGGCCCTGCGAAAGAGTAATGAGCGGTTCAGGGTGCTGTTTGAGAATGCTCCAGACCCATTTTATATAAACAAAATGGATGGGGAACTGGTGGATGGCAATAAAGCTGCCGAAAAAATGTTTGGCTACAAAAAAGAAGAACTAATTGGAAAGAATTTATTTGAAATAAGGATACTCTCAGAGCAAGATCTTCCCAAGGCACTCCGTTTTCTGGAGCAGAATCAAAAAGGGAATCCGGCTGGACCGGAACAATTCACATTGTACAGAAAAGATGGTGCGGCTGTTTGTGCTGAGATATCAACAATTCCAGTAGAAATCGGGGATGAAAAATTAGTGCTTGGTATTGCACGAGATGTGACTGACCGAAAACAAGCCGAAGAGGCGTTGAGGCTTTCTGAGGAAAAGTTTTCCAAAGCCTTTCAATCCAGCCCGGTATGGGTGTCAATAGCAACAGTAAGTGAAGGTAGATTTCTTGAGATCAATGACACCTTTACCAAAATCTCGGGTTTCACTCGGGAAGAAGCGATCGGTAGTTCCAGCTTTGACCTTGGCTTTTGGCTTGACCCGAAAAGAGACAGAGAACGGGCGCTCCAAATATTCCGTAAGCAAGGATACTTCCGGAATCTTGAAATTAAGATGCGATTTAAGGACGAAAAAGACCATACTATGCTCTGGTCGGCGGATCCGATTGATTTTGAAGGACAGAAATGTTTGATTAGCGTACTAATGGACATCACTGAACACAAAATGATGCAGGAAGAAAAGGCAGCACTTGAGTCCCGACTTCATCAGGCCCAAAAGATGGAAGCGGTCGGCACCCTTGCCGGTGGCATTGCGCATGATTTCAACAACATTCTTTCAGCCGTTATTGGCTATACCGAACTCGCCTTAGGCGATGCTGAAAAAGAGTCGACTCTTTTTCAAAATCTGCAGGAAGTACTTCAGGCCAGCGGGCGCGCCAAAGACTTAGTCAAACAAATTCTCGCCTTTAGTCGTCAAGACGCCCAGGAGCGCAACGCGGTTCAGGTAAAACTTGTATGTCTGGAGAGTATTAAATTTCTAAGGGCCTCACTTCCTACATCCATTAAGATACGCCAGGAAATCAAAAGTGATTCACTGGTAATGGCAGATCCAACACAAATTCAACAGGTTTTAATGAATCTTTGCACCAATGCCGGACATGCCATGAGGGATAATGGGGGTGTGTTGGGGATCAAGCTGATAGATGTTAAACTCGAGGCAGATCTAACGGCCATGCATCCTGAGTTGAAACCCGGACCATATCTCGAATTAACAGTAAGCGATACTGGGCACGGCATTCCAGCACATATAATCGACCGAATCTTCGACCCGTTTTTCACCACCAAAGGAAAAGGTGAAGGGACCGGCATGGGTCTTTCGGTGGTTCACGGCATTGTCGGCAGTTATGGAGGTACGATAGCAATTTCCAGTGAGCCTGGAAAAGGCGCTACTTTCAAAATCCTTCTTCCGGCAGTTGAAATGGTCAAGGCACCGGTTTTGATAACGGAAGACTTTGTTGCCACCGGGACCGAACGCATTCTTTTTGTAGATGATGAAACGGCTCTAGTAAATATTGGAAAACAAATGCTTGAATCTTTGGGTTATAAAATTACAATCCGGACCAGTAGCATAGAGGCCTTGGAACTGTTTAAGGCCAGGACGGACAGCTTTGATCTGGTGATAACCGATATGACCATGCCAAACATGACCGGTGATAAGTTGGCCAGAGAGCTGATACGGATAAAGCCTGAGATCCCCATTATAATTTGCACTGGTTACAGCGCCCGGATCAATCCAGAACAAGCCTTGGCAATGGGTATACGAGCGTTTGTATCCAAGCCGGTTCTCAAAAGGGAGATTGCTCATACCATTAGGAAAGTATTAAACGAGACATTAGAGAATAGGGACAGGCACTTTATGAAGTCATGCGACAATAATTGAAATACCGGATCTGATATTGGTAGGAATAATAGGCAAATCTTCTTGCTTGAAATGCAAGCTCAGGGTTTAAAGTAAGGAATAGAACCCAGTTGGATATGCATATGTCGAAAAGATTGTAATGGGGGAGCTTGTACCGGTGGGTACGACCTGCTTTTCATATCACTTCAGATAGTCGCTTTAACGAATACATTCCATCCAAGCCTTTGATCGGTTTGGGTTTTTTTTCGTGCTTTGAGTGAAATAGATGTCTAAATCGCTGGTA
>CACVKW010000561.1 GCA_902749685.1 Olavius sp. associated proteobacterium Delta 1
CATTGCTGTCCAAAATAAATTGAAAATCAAATACTGCCTTTAATAATAACAGGCAGTTATAAACGCGAAATTGGTGATTTCGAAATCAGGTTATGCCTTTTAAAGTGGATGCTGTCCAAAACCCACGAAGGGAAGCGGGTATTGGACAGACTCGGGCACAACTGGTTTCGTTTCGAATGGTTTATCGATCCATTCCCATAAGTTTCTGTAAGTAAACAGGTTCCATCTTAAGAAGGCGACCAGATTCGACAGCGACCAGCTTAATTTGGATTTGAACTGAAGAAATTTAATTAGCAGCATGGCAATCAATGCTGTCCAAATTTGAATGTAAAGCGCATTTTCACTGGTGCCGACGAAGGTTTTGACTTTCAAATTTTGTTTGAGCGCTTTGAAAAAAATTTCAATCTGCCAGCGATCCTTGTAGATGGCGGCTATAGTAGTAGCACCGAATTCAAGATGGTTCGTGAGCAAAACGATATTACGTTCATTTTCA
>CACVKW010000562.1 GCA_902749685.1 Olavius sp. associated proteobacterium Delta 1
ATGGATTGGCCGTCATTACAATGGCAGCGACTACCATGACGGCTATATGGACGAGCTGCGATATTCCAAGGCGGCAAGAGCCTCGGCCTGGAGAAAAGCCACCTATCACAGCCTGTTTGATACGCTGGTTTTTTATTCCAGCGTTCATGATGATTTAGATGGCGATGGCCTAACCGAATTTGAAGAAACAAATATTTACGGCACCGATCCTAATTTGGCGGATACCGATGGAGACGGTATAAACGACGGGGACGAACTTGCCTACTGGGGCGCAAACTGGAATAATGACCATGACGGAGATAGGTTGAACAATCTGGTGGATTCAGACGCCGACAACGACCACATATCCGATGGCGATGAGATCGATCGGGGATACGATCCTTCCGATCCGGGCTCGATCCCGCTGTCTGCGACCGTCAGTGGTGACGCCAATCTGGGTTTGGACCTGAATGAGCAGCAGGGCGGCGGCGGGCTGGTGGGTGATTTAGTCCGTATATTACACGGCAATATGATAGAAAGCCGCAATGACGTTGGGTTTTCTTCCCCCCACAGCCTTGGATTGCGATTGAATGCGTTTTATAATAGCCGATCCATTGTATCAGGTTTGCTGGGGCATGGCTGGTCGCACACTTTTGAAGCCTTTTTCATCACCGGCATTCAAATAGACGGCCAGAATACGATCAGGGTTATGGACGAAACCGGCAGGGCGCGCTTTTTTGCGGACAACGGCACAGACAACTATCCTGGTCTGTTAAACGAAAAAAGCCATATGCAGTATGAAGCCGACGAGTACGTCTGGCACCGGCTGGACGGCAGCCGGCATGGGTTTTCAGCAGCCGGCAAACTACTTTGGATCGAAGATGAAAAAGGAAACGAGTTAACCCTTGCCTACGATGCCCAGGGCAAACTGGAGACCGTCACCGATACCGCCAGCGGGCGCGCACTCACCTTCAATTATGTGAGCGGCCTGTTGGACCACATATCCGGTCCCGTCACTTCCGCAGTCTCGAACGGCATCTGGGTCAGCTACGGCTATGACGGACACCAAAACCTGACTTCCGTGACCTATGCGGACGGCTCCGGCTTTACTTACAGCTACACCGATCCCAACGGCAACCACAACCTGACCGAAAAACGCAACGCGGCCAATCAACTGCTCGGCACCTGGTCCTACGACGCCCAGGATCGCTGCAACGCCCAATCCAATCCGGACGGCACGGATGTTACCGTCGTTTACGCAACTCCAACCCAGGCGGATGTCACCGATGCCTATGGCACCGTTCGCAGCTATACCATCGCAGAGGTCAGCGGCCGCAAGCTCGTGACGGCCATGACCGGTCTTGCCGCCGCACCCTATGACGGCAGCAATCTGAAGCGCTGGCAGTACGATGCCCAGATGAATTTGATTGAAGTGGAAACCGCCGGCGGAACCATCCACCAGTATCAGAATCACGATGCCCGCGGCAATCCGGGCACGGTGATCCTTGCTGCCGGCCAGCCCGAGGAGCGGACCATCACCTATACCTATCATCCGGACCTGAACGCACCCCTGACGCGCAGCGAGCCCAGTGTTTTGGGAACCGGAGACAAAATCACCACCTGGGATTACGATGATGACTACAATGCCACGCCCAACGAAAATCCCGCCAATTTGCCGTCGCGCGTCATCGAGCAGGGCTTTACCAAAGATGCGACCGGGGCGACGGTAGCTTACGAATACATCACCACCCTGACCTACAATGCCAAAGGGCAGCTGTTAACGGTGGACGGACCGCTTACCGGCACCGCCGACACCACCGGATTCGGCTATGATATCGCCACCGGCAACCTGCTGTCCATCACGCGGCCGTTTGTCGGCAGCACCGGCTTTACCGACTACGATGATGCCGGACAGATGGGCCGGGTCACCGATGTCAACAGCCAGTCGGAAATCTTCACCTACGACGGTCGCGGCCGGGTGACGGCCGTCACCCATGAGGCCGACGGCAGCAGCCGCACGGTGTTGTACAACAGCGCCGGCCGGCCCAATACCACCACCGATGAGGACGATGTCAGCTTCAGCTTTGACTACGATGCCCTCAGCGGCCGGCTGGTCAATAAACTCGATTGGGACGGCAACTATATCGACTACAGCTACGATGGCCAGGGCAACCTGACCGGGCGCAGCAAGTGCGATGCAGGCGATATCTGCACCTTGGTTAAAAACTGGGATTACCAGGGGGCTGCGATCCCCGGCAAATTGCGGAAAGAAATCAAACCGGACGGCAGTTTTTTCGAGTACCTCTACCACAGCGACGGCAGTGTCAGCGCGGTGATCGACTTTAACCTCAACCGCACCGATTATGAATACGATGCCCTCAACCGCCTGATTGCCGTCACCCAGCCCGGCAGCCTGATTACCAGTTATGATTACGATCTGCACGGCAACCTGCAATCGGTCATGGATGCCCAAAACCAGGAAACGACCTTCACCTATGACGACATGGGCCGGGTGGTTGCCATCACCTCGCCGGATACCGGCACCGCCCGCTTTTCATACGATGCGGCCGGCAACCTGGTTCAAAAAACCGATGCCAAAGCCATTGAAGTCAGCTATGACTATGATGATTTAAACCGGCTGACTCAGATCACTTTCCCCGACAGCGCTCAAAACATTACCTACAGCTACGACACGGGCGGCAACGGCATCGGCAGGCGCACCGGTATGACCGATCCGGCCGGAAGCACCCGCTTTGGCTACGACAGCCGCGGCCGGCTGGTCAGTAAAGTCAGCACTGTCAACAGCGTCGCCTACTCGATTTCGCGGGTGTACAGCCCGGCAAGCCGCCTGTCCTCGATGACCTATCCGTCGGGCCGCACGGTCGATCTGACCCGCTACAGCAACAACCGGAAGATTCAGACGGTGGCAACCACCTACAACGCTGCCACCAAAATCCTCATGGATAATATGGCCTACAATCCCTTCGGCGGCCCCAAGGCCATGGATAACGGCTCCGGCGGCTCGGTTGACAACCAATCCGGCGAATGCGGCTGTTTGGAAAAGATCAATCCGGGCGCAAAGATGGAGCAGGTCTACTCCTATGACAACAATGGAAACCTGACCAATATCGCGGCCACCAACACCCCCTGGTTAAGCCAGGATTTTACCTATGACGCCTTAAACCGGCTGGAAACCGCCACCGGCAACTACGGTTCGGTAAGCTACACCTACGACGGGGTGGGCAACCGGCTGAGCAAAACCATTGACGCTCAAGCGGATACATACAGCTATGTCCCGGGCACCAACCGGCTGGATCAGATCGCCGGAGCAAATCCTGCGGCTTTCAGCTACGATGCCAACGGCAACATCACGGATATCGACAGCAAAACCTTTATTTACAATCAGAACAACCGGCTGATCCGGGTCGAAGAAGGGCTCGACATTTTAGAGGAATACACCTATAATGGATTAGGGCAACGTCAGATCAAGGAAGTTGCCGGGGTTGCGACGGTATTTCATTATGACTTTGACGGCAATATCATCGCAGAAAGCCTATCGGACGGAACCGTTACCACCGAGTACCTGTACATGGGAAGCAGCCGTCTGGCCAAGGTGGATGTCGCCACCGGTGCGATGTATTTTTATCTCAACAACTACCTGGGCACGCCGATTCTGCTAACCGATGATACCGGCACGGTGGTCTGGGAAGCGGAGTATCAGTCTTTTGGCGAGGCGGCGGTTAATCCGAATTCGACGGTGGTGAATAACTTTCGGTTTGCCGGCCAATACTTTGACGAGGAGACGGGCCTCCATTATAACTGGCACAGATACTATGACCCAAAGACTGGGCGCTATTTAACCCCGGATCCCATTGGATTACTAGGCGGAATTAACCTTTATTTTTATGCAGGCGCTAATCCGATCAACTTTACTGATCCTTACGGCCTGTTCGTAAGAGAAGCTTGGGAATATGCAAAGTCAGGCGCAGTCTTAGTAGCTTTATATACTGGTCAAGCTGGCATAGAAACATTAGGAGCTCTTGCTACTGTAGGTGAAGGTGCTCACAGTATGGCTGTGAGATATAAGTATGAGAGAGAAAATATTCCTGGAGGGTATGAAATAGTTGATCTAGCTGGATCATTTTTAGCAGCTTTTCCAACTGAGCTTGGCGAACTTTCATTCTGGGGCTTTGAGCTAGCTGCAAAGGGAGTAGAGGAGGGGCTCTCAGAGATGTATCCATGTACTAGAGATTCTCTTCAGAGCAATCAGTTGTCGGCTTATTTTCAGACTCAAAGAATCCAATTTAATGATTGGTCGAATCTTTTAAAAGATGACGTGTTTGATTTTGCGGCTGGCCGCAGTATGAGTAATTCACCGTTCAGAAATGCTCGGTATGTATTTAGTCAAGCTGGGACGGAACTGAAATCTCATATTACGGATGCGTTTGGTAGAAACATTAAAAACCAAGTTCAGCTAAAGAGAGCCATATATAGAGAATTGACTAACTAATTATACTTTAGGAAGATTCTACAAATGATTGAGATACTGCTTTATTTAATTGGCGTAGCAATTTTTTACCCTATATATATGATTTATTCTGCCATCACCGCTCATTATTATTTTAATTTCTTAGGGTCTGAGATTGCTTTTTACTGCGTTAAAATCTTCGAAGCACTATTTTATATATGGTTTATACACCAGGTATTAAAGCGTCATATCTTTCTGAAAATGCCACTTGGAGAAGCGTTTGTTGAATCCTTTAAAATGCTCAAATCTTTTTTTGGTCGGTTAGGCAAAAGGACCAAACCAAGTAAATTGTAAAAGTGAAAAACTGAAAGCTGCAAAGCGCTTAAGGCTGGTATGCAGTAATAGAAAAGATCTTTTGATTAATTCTTATGAATTATGATTTGGACTTTATTAGTTGTAGCAATTGGGGTTGGGTTTATAGCTTGTGGAGGTTGCATGGCCTACTCTGCAATCTCAGGAAAAGGAATAACACAACCTGGAAGTAATGCACTGCTCCAAATTAAAGCTCAATATAAATTGCGGGGCATAATTGGCATTGCTTTTATCCTTTTAGGTATCATGATAATATATGGTATTTATAAATCATTTTGATTTCATAATTTAAATCTTATTGTGTCAGAAGATATGGCACATAAGCTTATAGTTCAGAGAAGAAGTAAAGGCGAAAGAGAGCACATTCTCATTCGCCCTTTTCTTTTAAATGCTTTGTTAAAATGATCCAATCTTTACCCCGGGCGGTGGGTGGGCATAAGATCAACTCCGGCGCTTCCCTTTGTTGTTGAGTTTGCGTCTGGCGAGATAAATGGCAGTAGACATAAGACAATTTTATCGGACGGCATTTTACCGCAGCAAAATAAGATAGAGAAAATTCTGTACGATAAAATTCCTTATGTATA
>CACVKW010000563.1 GCA_902749685.1 Olavius sp. associated proteobacterium Delta 1
TGTCTGAGATCGTTGCTTTTTCCGGGCAGATGCTGGATGCTTGATACTTGATGCTGGATATCTAACAGGACACTATCGGTGAATTTCAACGACATCCAGGATCCAGAA
>CACVKW010000564.1 GCA_902749685.1 Olavius sp. associated proteobacterium Delta 1
ATTCTGGGGGGCGGATTGGGACGTCGATTATGATGGTGATGGATTGAACAATCTGGTGGATATGGACTCGGACAATGATGGTGTTCAGGACAATGCCGAGATTGTCCAGG
>CACVKW010000565.1 GCA_902749685.1 Olavius sp. associated proteobacterium Delta 1
CTTCTGGAACACTGCGTCATGCTATTGTGGGGGAATGAAAGCGTGTTGCGTCAGCAGAGGTTGTCCGGCGAGTGGGGAGTTCAACCTCTGCCATATCCAAAATTTTGCAGCAGGCCAGCCAGTAAGTCA
>CACVKW010000566.1 GCA_902749685.1 Olavius sp. associated proteobacterium Delta 1
TAAATGAATGTATCGCACCAGTTCTGTAAAATAAGCATCTTCATCGCAGACAATCGACTTATAGCGGTTTTGAAATAAATGGCCCCGGCGGCGGTGACGACGATTATA
>CACVKW010000567.1 GCA_902749685.1 Olavius sp. associated proteobacterium Delta 1
ACAACCACCCTACATATAAGGAGGATTTTTTTCAATGACTCGTATTATTACTCACTTTATGACTCATTCTAAACCCGTTTTTGGACAAGAGTGATTTTGCACATGAATATAATATTGAAAGCAAATAAAGAGCGTCAACAATTTCAAAATAACACAACATCCAGACAGAAAAAAGGAGCACCATATGAAAACAACCTTTCGTTTCTTTTTAATAAGCTCAATTATGGTATTGCCCTTATTGGTGCAACCGGCATTGGCAACATACTATGAATACGACCCTGATGATCCAGGCGAACATGCCCCGATACGAGAAGGGGAAAAATCGTCGATTTTTTAAGTACCGAGCGCAGTATGCCTGCTATACGTGAATTTATTCGCCAGGTAGCTGCTGTTAAAAGAAAAGACGGTAAAAATGTTATTCCGATCATCATCGGTGGTGATCATTCGCTGATGTATTCTGATGTGGCCGGCCTGGCTGATGTGTATGGCAAAGGAAATGTCGGTGTAATCCATTTTGATGCCCACTATGACGCAACCAAGAACCTGTTTGGACACATGATCAGTCACGGTCAACCTGTATATCGTTTGATTGAAGAAGGCCATGTCCCGGGGAAAAACTTTATTCAGGTTGGATTACGAGGATATTACCCCAATAAAGAGTCCTTTGAATGGATGCGTAAACAGGGATTCCGTTATCACACCATGGCCGAGGTAGAAAAACGCGGTTGGAAAGGTGTCATGGAAGACATTATTAGAGAGGCCAAGGATGGGCCTGAACACCTTTTTATTTCCTTTGACATCGATGTGATGGACCCTGCCTATATGCCTGCCACAGGCACACCGGAACCTAACGGTCTCACACCGCGTGAAACCTTTCCACTTATTCGTCGGCTCTGTGCGGAGAGCAATGTGGTCGGGTTCGAATTAGTAGAATTATTGCCCTACCGTGTGTCGGGTTATGAAACGGTACTCAATTCCGAACGTATCGTGAGAGAGTGCCTGGTGGGTATAACATTGCGAAAAAAAGGCATTACCGACAAATCTTATTTTGCTCCACTCACCGTTGATGATGATCGTGAATAGAGCATTGTGTATTGTCAAATATACAACAGAATACCTCAATCTAATCAATGCCTGAATTTGTGAATAAAGGACTTTGGAGCTCAATACAAAGTCCTTTATCCTTTATTGCCGGAGATTTTTCCTAGACATCTTGACCGGCACCTCCAATTCCCCCGCACAATGAATCTGACAATCCTCAGTTATTGAGAAACTATCGGGGAATGCGATACAACTCAGGTTCTTAACCTTCCAGTTGGGATTAAAACTTGAGCTGTCCAACTTCCGAATTTCACACTCCAACACTCAACTTCAAAATTCTGTCTCCTGATACTTTCCAGCAAGCTCCTCATAATATTCGGCCTCATCCTCCCGTCCCCGTTTGCGGCAACCATTGGCAAAAATAGCGCACTTTTCTTTCAGGGTTTGCACAGCCGCCCGGGTCTGCGACTCGGAAAGTTGTCCACTTTTAACAATTTTTGTTAACGCCTGGATCCGGTATTTATCAAGACCGGCGGCCTTTGACAGCTGGTCTTCATGCCCGCCGCGCTTGATGATCAGGGGTTCATCGATCAGGAAAACCGGATACCGGCGGCTGACTCGAAGCCATAAATCATAATCCTCGCAGGCCGGCAGACTCTCATCGAACAGACCGACGGTATCGAACAGGGCTCTGCGAATCATCACCGCCGAAGGGCTGACCAGACACAGGGCCAGGGAGGGCTCAAAGATCATTCCCGAAAATTTGTGGTGCCGCTTTTTGGGATTCACCCGCACCCCGTTTCGCACCCAGGTTTCTTCGGTCTGACAGATGAGTGCAGCCGGATTGGATATAAAAAAGGCAACCTGTCGGGTAAGTTTTTGCGGCAGCCAGAGATCGTCGGAATCTAATAAGGCAACCAGTTGCGCACGCGATTCGGCAATCCCCCGGTTGCGCGCGGCACTGACACCCTGGTTGGGTTGCCGCAACACGATGATGTCACGGCCATAGGAGCCGAGTATTGCCCGGGTATCATCCGTTGATCCGTCATCCACCACAATCAGCTCATAGTCGCTAAATTCCTGCGACCGAACGGAATCGATCGCCTCCCTCAGGATCCACCCCCGGTTGTAGGTCGGTATGATGACAGAAACTGCAGGGTTTTTTGTTAGATTTCGCATAGTTAAATACAGAGGCCAGTAAATTGAATTCGGAAACCGGAGAAAACACTTGGTGGTATAGGGTCTAGGGTGTAAGGTATATGGCAAAATACTATTTTTATTCACTAAACCTTATACCCTAGACCCCATACCTTTCCCTTACACCGTGTGCCGTGCGCCGTGTGCCTTTGGCCTAATTCTATTCCAACTTCCCTCTTCAGATCATTCTTTCAATCTGCCTCAGCTTGTCTTGCAGCCGTTTAGCGGAAATCGGGATTGCGGTTTTAAGTTCCTGGGCAAAAATGGATACCTTGTACTCCTCCAGCATCCAGAAATAATCTTCGATGGCCTCACGCTTTTCATCGGATACAGATGGTGACAGCGTTTTTAGCAGCCGACTTAATCCATTGGCAAATTTATGGACTTCCGCCGCCTTGGACTGGTCTTTTTCGAAATCAACCGGAGCGCGCTGCGCACGAATCATCAATGCTCTGATATATCTTTCAAGGTGCACAAGGCGCTCCTTATCGTAGAGTTCAGCGAAGTTATCCGGAACCAGACGTGCCAGGCCATCAGTCAGTTCCTTGGAAAAAGCCAGTATTTTAGGATTGACGCGGTTGCCGCTCTGGAATCTATCAATCTGGCAGCGCGTCTCATGATAGGCCGTTAATACCGGTAATGTACTCTCGAGCAACTCCCTGCCACCGGAAATAATCTTGGGCCACGTTTTCTCAGCATAGGCATAAAATTCCTTCTGCGACCGGATGTCCTTACTGAATAGGGTCCGCACATAATGCTGATACAGCTGCTTTTCAAACTGCCTGCGGCCTCCAAAATAGTCAGCCAGAGCGGATTTGTCTGCCGGCAATACCAATTGGCGTTTCAAGAATTTCAGATCTTTAGCAAATTGAATCGAGTAAAGGGTCAGCACCCCTGCCCGGTGTGCCGCCCGTGCTTTGTCACGTTGCTGAAACAGACGAAGATTAACCCGTTTATCCGATTTTGGATCTTGTTCCAGGGCCGGATAGGCTATCCATTTTGCCCTTATGTTACCGGTTTCACTGATATAGTCCGGCAGATCACCAAAATCCCAGGCAGTCAGCGCACTTTTTTCCCATTTTCTGCGCAACGCTTCAAATTCGTCGGACACTGCACTGCCGGCAGCTTCTCGGTGTAAAATGGACGGATCTCTGCCGACGCGTAATTCTTGGCCGTCCGGAGCGGTAATCGCAATCCGCATCCGGAGATGATCAGGCAAAGTGTCATCGGACCAGGCCGCCGCCGGTATGTCGACACCAAAACGCTGGTAAATGAATTTACCCAGGGCGGATATCAAGGAGCCTTCCATTTTCGGCATTTCCCGGCAGATGATATCAACGGTATCTTTGACCGGTACGAGTTTTTTACGATAGGTTTTGGGCAAGCCCTTGATCAACCCTTCAACTTTTCCCGGAAAGAAGCCGGGTACGAGCCAGTCTATGGCCTCGGAGGGCACCGAAGACGCAAATGTGGCTGGGATTTTAACGGTGATCCCATCACTGTTTTTGCCGGGTTCAAAAGCATAAGCGCAATTAAATGGATGCCCTGCGAGTTCAAGTCGATCCGGAAATTGGGCGATGGCCGCTTCATCCGGATCATAAAGGATCAAATTGTCCCTATCCATCCGTAAAAATCGATCAGTTCCTTTTTTCTTCAAGTATTTGGAAAGTTTTCGAATATCATAAATGGCCGGCAGCCTTTCCTTGTAGAAACTGAACAGTTCCGGCTCACTGATGAGGATGTCCCGGCGGCGGAAGCGGTTTTCGATATCTTTGATACCATCAATTAGCTTTTGATTATGCTTCATAAAGGCAAACGGTTTTTTAACATCGCCATTAATCAGGGCACTCTGAATAAATATATCGGATGCTTCTTCAGCATCCACTTTCCCGTAAGAGATCTTTCTTTGCGGGATGATAATCAACCCGAATAAAGATACCTGTTCCGAGGCTACCACTTCACCCCGGTTCCTCTCCCAATGGGGATTGAGATAGGTATATTTGCATAGATCCCGGCCGATGTCTTCCAGCCAGTTGTTGTCGATGTTGGCCACGGTGCGGGCAAAGACCCTGGATGTCTCCACCACTTCCGCCGCCACGACCCAGCTCTTGGCTTTATCAAAAACCCCTGACCCGGGAAAAATCATCACCTCCCGGCCCCCGGCAGCACGAAAAAAGTTCTTTTCCTTTTTCTGGGCGATGTTGGAAAGAAATCCACTCAAGACTGATTTATGTAGCGCAGCGTATCTTTCATCCGGAATCCCATCCTCCAATTTCCCATTTCCAACTCCCGCCTCCGGACTTCCTTTTTCCGACTTCGACACGACTGAGCTCGTTGCAGGCCGCATTCCGACTTCCGACTTCCTGCTTCCTTTTTCCGACTTCCGCATTCCGACTTCCGAATTCCAAAGATTGTGTTCCGCCAAAAGGGCCTCTATTTGGCTGTGGACATCTCGCCATTCCCGCATGCGTTTAAAGGAGATATAGTTTTCACGGCAAAATCGTTTCATCTGGTTATTGCTTTTTACAGACTGCCGGTGAGCGTGATAGCGATTCCAGATATTGAGAAGCGTCATAAAATCCGAACTCGGATCATCAAACACCGCATGCATCCGGTCGGCTTCGCGGGTTTTTTCAGCAGGCCGTTCTCTGGGATCCTGGATGCTGAGGGCAGCAGCGATAATTGCAATCTCGGGGATACAATCCTCCTTTTGGGCTTCAATCAACATGCGCGATAACCTGGGATCCAGCGGAATCCTGGCCATCAACCGCCCTTTTTCCGTCAACTCAACCCTGCCACTTGTTGTTACCTCCGCCGCCGCAATCGACCCATTACCCTTTGCCCCGGGCTCTCTGCCCCCTTCATTCTTCCCTCTGTTTTCTTTTTTCCCTTCCGAATTCGACTCGACTGAGCTCGTCGCAGGCCGACTTCCAACTTCCCTACCCGCTACCGTGCGCCGTGCGACGTGCGCCTTGAGCCTTTTTTTTATCGCTCCCAACTCGAAAAGAAGATTAAATCCATCTCTGATATTTTTTAAATCCGGTCGATCGATAAACGGAAATTCAGCAATATCCCCGAGCTTCAGCGAAATCATGCGCAATATGACTTCAGCTAAATTGGCACGAATAATTTCAGGTGGCGTATACTGCGGACGCGACTGAAAATCATCTTCAGAAAACAACCGGATGCACACGCCGTTTTCCACCCGGCCGCACCGGCCCTGACGCTGATCGGCACTGCTTTTTGACACCGGCCTGACCGGCAAAGAGGTCGTGCGGGTCCGCGGCGAATAGCGGGAAATGCGCGCCAGTCCCGAATCAATTACATATTTGATACCGGGAATGGTGATGGATGTCTCGGCGACATTGGTGGCAACAATGATTTTGCGCTCGGCAAACCGGGCAAACACCCTGTTTTGCTCGGCAGCAGCCAACCTGGCAAACAAGGGCAATATCCGGGCCCCGGGCGGTTTATGCGCCTCAATGAGCTCACAGGTTTCGCGAATATCCTGTTCGGTCGGCATGAACACCAGAATGTCCCCCGCGGCAGTTTGCCTTAAAAGACTGGCTGCAGCGCCGGCTGCCAAATCCACATGCGTGAGTTCACCGTTTTCGGTTCGATCCTCATCAGGATTTAGATATTGAACTTCTACGGGATACATCCGCCCGGACACTTCAATGACCGGTGCATTGCCGAAGGCTTTTGAAAATTTCTCCGTATCAATGGTTGCCGACGTAATGATCAGTTTCAGATCCTGGCGCTTGTTCAACAGGGTCTGCAAAATGCCCAGAATAAAATCAATGTTGAGGCTGCGCTCGTGGGCTTCATCGACGATGATGGTGTCATAAGCGCTCAGGTAGCGATCGCTCTGGGTTTCGGCCAGCAGGATCCCGTCGGTCATGATCTTGATATAGGCATTCCGCGTCGTGCGCTCTTTAAACCGAATTTTATATCCGACCGCCTTTCCGGTTTCCTGTCCCAGTTCATCCGCTATGCGGCGGGCAACCGTGGTGGCGGCAATTCTGCGCGGCTGGGTACATCCGACGATGCCATCGATTCCTCGGCCGGCGGCCAGGCAGAATTTCGGCAACTGGGTGGTCTTGCCGGAACCGGTCTCGCCGGAGACCACAATCACCGGATGGCGGGTGATGGCATCGATGATCTCGTCTTTTTTGGCAAATATCGGTAATTCTTCATTAAACCGCAGATCAGGCAAATTTTCCAGGCGGACGTTTCGTTTTCGCGCCGACGCTTCCAACCGTTTTTGCAGCCGGTCGAATCTTTGAGCGAAATTTTGTTTTGATCCGGATTTTTTTTTCCGATGCATGAGGCGCCTGATTTCACGACGCGCCGCCAACCGGTCAGCGGACAATACCCGTGGTAGAAGGGATTCAATTTTATTTATGTACAGTTGCGAGCTTTTCAAAATAAAGACCTACTTTTAATCAAAAAATTAAATCGTCACGAAGGCACAAAGACACAAAGGATATAATATAATTCTATAGAATCCATTACTTTTTACAAAAATTTAAACTTCATATTCTATCTTTGGGCCTTCGTGTCTTAGTGGCTGAACATTTACCGGAAATTGATCATTATTATTCTGATTGATAATTGAATAATTATAGAATATTAATTATCTATTTAAAGGATTAAAATCAACATATTCGAAAATATTTAGATCCTCTGTACAAGCACCAAACGCCAATTCTGCGGATTAACCTTTAAATACAGGAGTGAATTATGAAATTTGTCGTCATCGGAGCAGATGCAGCCGGTATGAGCGCTGCCAGTCGTGCCAAACGGAGCCGGCCGGAAATGGAAATCACGGTTTTGGAAAAAACACGGGATGTCTCTTACAGTGCCTGAGGCCTGCCTTACAATCTGGCGGCGCCGGAAAGGGATATCGAGGATTTGGTAGTTCGACAGGCGCAGGTATTTCGCGATAAACAAGACATTAATCTGTTAACCGGCCATTGTGCGGAAAAAATCGATCCGGATCGGCAAACGGTATCCGGCATGACATTGGCTGGTGACCGTTTCGAATTTCCTTATGATAAATTGCTGATTGCCACCGGCGGTGCTGCCATCAAGCCGGATCTTGCAGGATTCGACCTGCCCGGCGTAGTGGTGCTAAAGAACCTGGCAGACGGCCGGAAAATTAAAAAACTTTTAAAAAGCAAAGGTATCAAAAAAGCCGTTATTATCGGCATGGGATACATTGCCCTTGAAATGTGCGAATCTCTGGTTGGGTTGAACATTGCCGTGGACATGGTCAAACCCAACCCGGTGTTCTTGCCGTGGCTGGAACCGTCAATGGCCCAGGTCATCCAAACGGAGCTTGAAGCCAAAGGAGTCGGAGTTTATGCCGGTCATGCGGTGGAGCTTATCGATAAGACCGCCGACGGCCTTCAGGTAAAGTGCCGGGGTTTAACGCTTGCCGCCGATATGGTGCTGGTGGGCATCGGCATAACGCCCTGCAGCCGGATTGCAGAAAATGCCGGCCTTGAACTGAGCACGAATAATTCTATTGCCGTCGACCGTAAATTAAGAACATCAGATAAAAATATCTATGCCGCCGGTGACTGCGCTGATGCCTTTCACATGGTTACCGGGCAAAAAACCTGGATTCCGCTGGCATTGCGCGCCAATCGAGCCGGCTGGGCAGTGGCGGATAATGTAATTGGAAAGCATGCCAGCCTTGACGGCGTGGTGGGAACATCGGTGTTTCGGGTATTTGATTATGAAGTTGCACGAACCGGGTTGAGCCTGGCAGAAGCCCGCAAAGCCGGATTCGAAGCGGTGGAAAATTCGATCCAATCCAGCTCCCGGGCACACTCCTACGGTGTCGGCCATCCCATCTGGGTTAACCTGATTGGAGATAATAAATCTGGGCGGCTGTTAGGCGCTCAAATTGTGGGTAAAGAAGGAGCTGCCCACCGCATCAACGGCCCGGCAGTGGCCCTGCACAACCGGATGACCGTAGCCCAGTACAGCCAGACAGATTTAGCCTACGCCCCCCCGTTCGGGCCGACCTGGGATCCGACGCTGACGGCAGCTAATCAGTTATTGAAAAAATTGTAGCTGATTAATCAAGTGGTTGAATGGATTCACCGCCCGCTTCGCTCGAGTCGCAAAGGTCACAGAGGAACTTTACTTTTAACTTTCTGATAAGAGGCCAGAAAGTTAAAAAAACCAAGCTCTTCGGGCAATAGAGTCGCGTGCATTTTGCACTCCTACAGGCTAAGCCTTTTGTAGCATTTGCGTCTGATTGACCTTTATGTTTGCCGTCTTCTCAACGGCAAACATAAAAAACTATACTCTGCGCTCTCTGCGGCTCTGTGGTGAAGAATGCTTTTTAATTTCATCAAAGATTGACTAAGTGTTTATTTCCGAATAATAAACTCGATCCAACCGGCATCTAAAAAAGAACTTAACGATCCTAATCAATCAACAGGAGATAATCATGAAAAGCTACCGTAAAGAGCTATGGTTTGAAGTGCCCACCAGGCGGGCATTCATCAACATCACACCCGAGGTAAATGAGTGCTTAAGGGAAAGCGGCATCAAAGAAGGCCTCGTGCTGGTCAACGCCATGCACATTACCGCCTCGGTTTTTATCAACGACGACGAATCCGGCCTGCACCACGATTATGAGATTTGGCTGGAGAAGATCGCCCCCCATGAACCGGTGTCCGGCTACCGCCACAATGTCGGCGAAGACAACGCCGATGCCCACATGAAACGGCAGGTCATGGGGCGCGAGGTCGTTGTCGCCATCACGGATGGAATGCTCGATTTTGGCACCTGGGAAAGAATATTTTACGGGGAATTTGATGGGCGCCGCCGCAAGCGGGTGCTGGTAAAGATTATCGGTGAATAAATTTCTGCAATTAGCAGGTCTGATTGAACAATGATAGCCGCTAAACGCACACCTGCGATTCTGGTGGAGAGACCATGGTATTATTGCTTTGCTATTCAAAAACATCCCACCTTTTTAGGCGGGTATGATTTATTTTCGGAATGCCGAGAACAACCCGTTTTCGCGGGTTGTAAACTCGAAAATGACCGGTAGACCGCGGATCACGCACACCGTGACGGTCGCATACACGAGTATCCACTTAACCGCAGTCAACATGGTCTTGGATTCAGTGTAAAAACTCGGAAAAAGCGCCGGCCAGGGCTGGATTAGAAAAATAAAGCCAAAGGTCCCAGCCTTCAACGCTCCATAAAATAGCCGCATAAAGCTGCTGGCGACGATGAATTTGCCAATCGGAGAGCATATCATGCCAAACGGGGTTTGTCCCTCGGATGCACCCTGGGAGCGAATGGAGTCGACTACAAAACCGCGGATCACAAAAACAACCGCTACCCATACCGGTATAATCCTGAGATCCACGAGCACCACCCAGAGCACATTTTCTACCACGCGGTCGATAGCGATATCAAATATAGCCCCAAATAATGACGCTTCATTGCGCTTACGAGCAATATATCCGTCAACACCGTCAAGGACAAAAATGATCACCAGCAGGGGGCAGTTAACCAGTTGCAGTTTAGGGTTTTGGGCGTAGGCCAGTACAATCAGGACGATCAGTAGGATGAATCGCCCCAGTGTGATTAGGTTTGCCATAGTTGCTCAACCAAAAAATTGCATGAATTTTTTTTGAGTGAATTAACATATACAAACTCCAATACTCAAACGACTCTTGTAGAAAACTGTATAATTTACCCTAACATTGCATAAATTCTTGTCATCTAGCCTGGCCGTTATGTCTGAGATCGTTGCTTTATCCGGGCTGATGCTGGATGCTTGATACTCGATGCTGGATATCTAACAGGACACTATCGGTGAATTTCAACGACATCCAGTATCCAGAAACCAGAATCCA
>CACVKW010000568.1 GCA_902749685.1 Olavius sp. associated proteobacterium Delta 1
AAATTAACAACCACCCTACATATAAGGAGGATTTTTTTCAATGACTCGTATTATTACTCACTTTATGACTCATTCTAAACCCGTTTTTGGACAAGAGTGC
>CACVKW010000569.1 GCA_902749685.1 Olavius sp. associated proteobacterium Delta 1
ACTCAAATAAGTTGCGCGGGTTACGCAAGAAAGCCGGCACCGATAATCAGGTTCCAGCGCTGATGGAATCTGAGATTTCATCCAAAGAATTCCGTATGAACTGGGCGCGTTTAATACAGAAAATCTATCCGCCGCGGCGGATTAATCCATTACTATGCCCTAGGTGTTTGGGATCGATCAGAAAAATATCTTTTATCGAGGATGAGGAAATAATAAAAAATCCGACTCCGGGCAAATCCGCCGGAGGCGGACCCGAATTTGCCTAATTGTGCATTTCCACTTCCAAAAATCGATATTGACAACAAAGCCCGCTTTCGTTATCTGGATATCAATGGTTCCATTGTATTGACGCCTCAATATGTTGGGCCGCAGGTG
>CACVKW010000570.1 GCA_902749685.1 Olavius sp. associated proteobacterium Delta 1
ACGATTCCGGCTCGCAAGGGATTCAAGTGAATATAGCGCACCAGTTCCAATAGGTACAGATCTTCCTGGCACAAAATAGACTTGTATCGATTCTGAAACAAGTGACCATGGCGACGATG
>CACVKW010000571.1 GCA_902749685.1 Olavius sp. associated proteobacterium Delta 1
AACCATTGGCCGAATTCCACCACCCGCTTCTGATGGCATGATGGACAAAAATGGCGACGCTTGCATGAGAATGCCAATAAAAATTCATGGCCACAATCTTCACATTTAACGCGCGCAAAGCCAAAATGTAAATCCCCACAATCCAAATAGCGTTGGATGACATCGGTCACATAAGGCCGCCAAAAGCCGAAGCAGCTCTGATAACGGTCGTCCCAGACAGCTTCCAACTGTTCAAAATGGTCTTCGACGCAGCGGTAATAGGCGCTTGCCTTCGGGTTGCGCGGTTGATAAACATCAAAATCAATTTCGGTAGGGCACGCGTTTAACATATCTATCAATTCCACCTGGTTCAACGCTGGAACCCTACACAATAAAAATGTAAGTTTCAATGTAAAGTTATTGTAAAACCGTGTGTTCGGACGACTGGAAATTCAACGTTTTATGGTCCAAAGGCCACGCCAAAGGTCCATGTCCCCTAACCCGGATAAACCGGAAATTCGAAACTCGAAATACGAAATCCTTGGCCCAGACGAGCAGGTTATACTATACAGCCGGGATGGCTCATACCTGACCGTATCGGGCGTCTGCCGGGTTGCGGCGGACTGAATTGGCAACAGCAGGCAACCAAAAACAAGCATTAAGATTATCAAGTAAGTTCTCATATCCTTAACAATAACTAGACAGAAAATTTTCTGCCTAGTCCCATATGCGCCTACTTTTGCAGAAGGAATTCTGCATATCCTCCAGATTCAAGTTCTATACGGAAATAACTCTGCCTGACACAATAATAGAACCTTTACAGCCCTGCACTCAAAACAATCTTGCAAGATGCACACCGAGAAGGTCAAGTAGTAAAGCCACAGATGCGGTTTTAGGGGACGTTGTTTACAAATTGTACAAAGCTATGTATGAGATTTCTCAGTGTGTTCAAGTGCTGTGGGTGGAGTGCATTTGCCGGGAGCA
>CACVKW010000572.1 GCA_902749685.1 Olavius sp. associated proteobacterium Delta 1
GTTTCTACCTAAAGTGTAAACGGCTGCTTTCTTCTGAAGAAATTTTTTAGCGGCAGCCTTCCCTATTCCGCTGCTTCCTCCTGTAATTAAAACTACTTTATTTGTCCAATCAGTCATTGTAAAATCTTTCGTTCTTTTTTACTAATCTGCATGATGACTTTAAACGCAATACTTATGCCAAAATATTAAACCTGTAATTTTTAAGTGGCATAAAAAGATTCAATCCCCGATTCCGAAAATTTCTTTGTTCGGTTTCCCCGATATTGCCGGTGATGCAGGGGATGTATCAGAGGGCAGGTCGCATCCGCAAGCGGTTCGGGCAATTGACACATCATATGAATTTCACCGCAAGGCGGAAAAAAAATTCAGGCCACTCAATTTGTTCCCAGTCGATATTTACAGCTGGGGCCGCCCTCCGACAAACACCTGTTCGATTTTAATGTCGGCTATTTTTTTGCAATCCACGGTGAAAGGATCATCGCTTAGCACGACTAAATCTGCTAATTTGTCAGACTCAATCGTACCCTTATCTTTTTCTTCAAAAGCACTCCAAGCGGCCGTTTTGGTAAACATTTCAAGCGATTCATACACCGATATTTGCTGCTCTGCATTGGGGTGATTCACTGCTGCCTGGATTCCCGCCAAGGGATCGTATGGGGTCACCGGGCTGTCTGAACCGCCGCATATGGGGATGCCATGGTCTAAAATGGTTCGGTACGGATGAACCCGGTTGAGTCTTTCTTTGCCCAGTAAAGATGCGTAAAGTTCCATGTTTTCCCGGCCGACAAAGGCCGGGATAAAGGCCGGCTGCATGCCTGTCATAATTCCGGCATTCGCCATCCTTTCCATCTGGTTGAAGGTCGGAAGCTCAAGATGTTCGATGCGATGGCGGTGGTCTGTTCGTGGAAAATCACGCAAGGCTTTCTCCATCGCCCACAACACTTGCTCAATGGATCGATCGGATTCACAGTGAACAGCAACTTGAAGACCGGCTCGGTTGGCTTCGAGTATAAAAGTATCCATTATTTCCTGAGAATAGGTTAATTCTCCATAGTTATCCGGTTCGTCGGCATAAGGTTCAAACAAAGCGGCCGTGTGGGCTTCAAAAGCACCGTCAGCACAAATGCAACCACCCACCCGCGGTAAGCCCAACTCTCTGACCTCGCTTAAATTCATTGACTGGTTGTAACAGACCACCCTTACCGGCAATTGTTCGCGGTTTAACCAGATGACTTTCGTGTCGCCCGGGCCCAGCTCACCACCATCTAGCGCATGCAGGGTCGTAATACGCTTGTTTAGGGCCATTTGGCCGGTCTCTCTTAAAAATTTAATCTTTTCTGCTTCTGAAATGAGCTTACTCATGACCGGATGGACAAAGGTCAGAATGCCGGGATCTCGGATAACACCGGTGGGTTTTCCGGACTCTGTATCCAGGCCTGCGAGATTTAACGGCGGACGGATAATCTCCAGGCCCTTTGAATTAAAAGAGCACATGTGGATGGTTGCATGTAGCAAAAACACTGGATGATCAGGGCAAACCCGATCCAGATCGTTACGGGTGGGCATGCGCTTTTCGGCGATGTTCTGCTCGTTGAGATAACTGCCCCTAATCCAGTTGCCCTTTTCGATTCGAGCGCCCGCATCGGCAATTCTTTCCAGAATCTGTTCAAGGTTTTGAACATCATCGAGATGAACCGCCGCCGCCATAAGACCGGTCAGCATCATGTGCTCATGGGTGTCGATAAAACCGGGCAGGACGCTTTTACCGCCGAGGTCCTGTACCCGCCAACCCTGGTCAATGAAACTTTGAACATCGGAACTGCTGCCGACCCTGGCGATTTTAGCACCCTCGATCGCCAGAGCTTGCGCCCGGGAATTTTCGGTCTGCATGGTGATGACATTGCTGTCTACGATGACTCGGCGCTCGCTCACGATAACCTCCCGGCAAAACCGTTCATGTTTTTATTGTTTAAGTCTTGTCCAGACCTTGCCATAGAGTCTGATGGCCTTCTCGGAACAGGTTTCCAAGAAAACCGTCTTGTAGCCTTCGGGAACATTCAACTCTGGCGCGGTTTTCAGGTCTTTGTCCATAAAGGCCTCGCTGCCTTTGATTCCGTTGGCATATCGATTATTGTTGGACTGCATAGCGGCATTTTCCGGTTGCAGCATAAACTCGATGAACTTGATCGCATTCGCATAGTTTTTAGCACCTGTAGGCACTACCAAATTATCGACCCAGCTTAGAACCCCTTCCACGGGAAAGGCATATTTGAGGGCCGGATACTGCATCCGTGCCCGCATGGCATAGCCGTTCCAGTTGTGGTGGACCGCTACTTCTCTGGAAACCAGCCGTTCAAGGATTCCGTCCGAGTTGTAGACCTTGACATGGGGTTTCTGACGCAGCAACAGTTCTTGCACCTTTTTCATCTCCGCAGGATTTTCGTTACACTGGTCAAATCCCAGATAGATCAGGGCCATTGGGATCACCTCATCCGGGGAGTCGAGCATCGCAATCTGTCCCTGAACTTCCGGGGGAGGGTCGAACAGGAAAGGAATAAAGGCTCATTTCCCCCATGTTTACCGGCGTTGTCCGATGATGTAAGACATCGATACGAAAAGGATCGATATGGCCAACATCACCGTTGACACCGCATTGACTTCCAGTGTGATACCCATCCGAACCATTCCATAGATGTATATAGGTAAGGTCGTCGCGCCTGCAGGCGCCACCATCAAGGTGATAATAAAGTCATCAATGGAGATAATAAAGGAGAGCATAGCGCCCGAAATGATCCCGGGCATGAGGGGTGGAAACGTTACATATCGAAACGTTTGCCACTCATCCGCATATAGATCCTGGGCCGCCTGCTCTAGGGTATCATCCATTCCTTCCAATCGGACGCGTATGGGTAAAAAGGCGAAAGGGATGCAGAAAACGGTATGTGCGATGATGACATTGCCGAGTTCTAGTTTCAAACCGATCGCAGAAAAAAAAGAGAGCGTGGCCACGGCGGTAACGATTTCCGGAACGATCAGGGGCAACATTAGAATCGCGTAGGATAGGTTCTGACCGCGGAATCTTCTGGATCGGGCCATAATCAGGGCCGCAAAGGTGGCGAAGGTGGTGGCGAATGCGGTAGCCGTGATTCCCACGACCAGGCTGTTGATGGCTGCTCGCCGAATGTCCTCATTATCAAAGGCCTTGGCATACCATTCAAGGCCAAAACCATGCCAAATGGTCGCCGATCGGCTGGCATTAAAAGAAAAAATAACCAGGATTGCTATCGGGAGATATAAATAGAGAAAAAAGAGCCATGTGGTCGCACTAAATCCTGGAAACCGGCCGATCACGAAGTGTCCGGGCGGTTTTCGAGGGATATCTTGATCCTTCCTGGAAGCAGGTTCCGGGTTTCCTTTGATCATCCGTATTCCCCCAATTTGATTTTGCGGGCAGGGCCGAGGACATAAATCATCATTGCCCCGACAGCCGGTCCAAGTCCTAACGTACGTCGTAAGATCGGGCTATTTGGCAAATTCATCAGTCCCTCAATATTCTAGCGGCGCCCCGCGCTATTTTCAATTTGACCTTTTCGCCTATCTTGAATTGGGCTTCTCCCATAATCGAATTTTGACCGCGGACCATCACCAGAATTTCGCCGATTAAAGAGATATGATACGTTGTGTCTGTTCCAATATAGATACTGTCTTCAACCTTCCCGATAAATCCTTCCCCGGAACTCCCCTCTATAGCCTCCAATGCAATTTTCTCGGGTCGCAAAGCGAGGGTCACAGGATCCCCTAATTTCTTGTTCCCCGCATCCTCCACCCGCAATTCCATGCCCTCCCCTAAGGAGCATAAGGCCTCGTGTATATCTAATTTTGTATGGGTCGCCTTGATAAAATTTGTTTCACCGATAAAATCCGCCACAAAACGGTTAACGGGTTGTTCATAGATTTCATTGGGCGATCCTTTTTGCTGGAGTCGTCCGACAGACATTACGGCGATACGGTCGCTCATGGTCAGGGCTTCGACCTGGTCGTGGGTGACGAAGATGAAGGTAATCCCCGTTTCCCGCTGAAGGGTTTTGAGCTCAACCCGCATTTCATGGCGCAATTTCAAATCCAGTCCAGATAACGGCTCATCAAGCAGCAACACCTTTGGACGCGGGGCAAGGGCTCGGGCCAGGGCGACTCGCTGCTGCTGGCCCCGGAAAGCTGTGTGGGCTTCCGATGGGCAAACTCCTTCATTTTAACCAATTCAAGCATTTCCTCAACGGTTTTTGTTGTTTCCTTTTCATCTCGACCGAGCATCTTAAGGGAGAATCCGACATTATCCAGCGCCGTCACCGGATGAGGCGTATTTGCATCAAATACCTTGGTAATCCCCTTGACTGCAATTGCGGGTTCCGCCATGTTGAAACGCCATCCCAATTATATGTCTCAGAAATTGAATAACTTATTGAAAATAAGTGGTATTTAATGAGACCAATTGATGCCACTTACATGGAGTAATGGAATAGTGGAATGTTGGTTCTAAAAGGAATTCTCTATTTTTATAAAAAATATTATCACACTGTCAAGGTGACTTTTCATCAATATCCCCACTCTCCCCTTTTTCCATGACCCATTATTCCAATTGTGAGCGAAGCGAACTCAGTTTATTCCTACCCTGCTGGGCCCCAATAGGGCCTTTAGCCTCGGAAGGGAGAACAGGAACAGAGTTCACATGATCTTTTTTAACTCCTCCGTCAGTGCGGGAACGCAGCCCGAAGGCCACGTTTTCGAAAATATTCAGATGAGGAAAGAGGGCGTAACTTCAAAAAACCGTGTTGGCATGGCGTTTGGTGGCCGGCCGAGAGGTGATATCGTGCCCTCCTAAAATCACCCGGCCGGCATCGGGCAATTCAAGCCCGGCAACAATACGCAACAAGGTAGTCTTCCCGCAGCCCGAAGGGCCGAGCAGGGTAAAAAACTTCCCAGCACGAACATATAGGGGAAACCTTTTTTACTGCCTGTACCTTCCCTCCTCCCTGAAAAACACGATCGAATTTCGTGTTAGTGCGACTTAATTCTCGTCCAGATCTCGTCATAGAGGCTGTTATCTTTGCCTAGATCGGTAAGGAATTCAATATTTTCCATCATTTCGAGGGTTGGGTAAATGACCGGATTGCTTAACGCCTTTTTGTCTATATGGGGCAAAGCTGCTTCGTTTGGCGTGGGGTAATTCATTAACCGAGGTACTTAAGCGCGATGCCAATCTGTTCCCTCACCGAATCAAGCAGAAGGAATGGTCCTCCATCGCTTTTAGGATCAAAAAGCACATCCAAGCTGGGCTTCATGTTCTTGATCTTATCCTTTCGGTACATTAATCCCACCGTGCCCCACTGATAAGCAACTGAATATTTATTGCCCGGGGCAAATGGCAACCCGGAAAATTTAGGCATCAGGTTTTTGAGGCTGGAAATTTTGGAGTGGTCCAGCGGCTGAATCAGTTTGAGGTTGATTACCAAGATATTCCGATATAACCGGCTTTTCCTGGAATGCCAATTACAATCTTGAGGATACTAACGGATAGCTGAAACCGAACATGCATAGCTATACGTGATCCTTAAAATCATATGCAGGATTCGGTGGCTCAGAACTAAGGGTAACACATGATCTAACTTTTTAGCGAAATTTGCAGAATGTTGCAAAATTCCACTATATTCGAGTGCGGAGACGAGTTCGAAAAAAGTGAATTTTTCGATGTTGAAAATGTTTTGATTTTTATTTTTAATATAAATTGGAAATTTTATTGTCATGAAAAATATTGACTGTTTATAAAATTTATATAATAAACATTAAAATAAGCTTGTGGCTATGCTCACTGAGAAATATGAGGCACCTTAAATTTTTACAATTCGACCATATCCGGGAATTGGAAAAATACCACCGGCACGGCCTGGTCAGACAAGGTAAACTACCTGAAAAAAGCAGCCGATCTCATCTTCACCTTGATGGAAAGACTTGAATTTCATGCACATTTTCTTTCCGAAAACAAACCTTCCGATGAGTTCGCCGATTACGCCAAGACTTGCGTCAAGGCGATGCTGCAAAACGAGACGGTTCCGGCGAAAACATGACATGGCGCCAAACATGGATTCGCTTAAATTCCAAATCACAAAACACAAATATAAAATACAGGAGATACAGCGATGATTGTTTACGAGGACGATCACACCAACGATTACAAGGGACGAGATACAGTCGCGGCGCTGGAAGAAGCCCGGCAAATGGTGGAAACCATTCTGATGCCGCCGGATCAGACTCCGCAGCAGCTGCGGGAGGAAATCGCCCGCAAGACCGTTCGAAACTTTCGCGATCACATAAACAAAGGATTTTTGGAGTACCGCAAATCCGTAACAGAAGCCACCAATTTTGCGATGACTGAGTGGACCGGCCAGGGTTCGATACTGGTGGATGCGCTGGATCGAGAGTTATTGGATGCTCTCGGCGGTTACGGAATATACTCCTACGGTATGCGGCATCCTAAAATTATTGCTGCGGTGAAGGCCCAATTGGATCGCTCCCCCCAGTACAGCCAGGAATTGCTCGACCCCCTGCGTGCCCAGCTTGCACGGGTCATCGCCTTGTTAACCCCGGGAAAGATCCAGTATGGATTTTTTATCAATTCCGGAACTGAGGCTGTGGAAGGCGCTATGAAGCTGGCCAAGCTTTACACCGGCCGCAAGGGATTTATCTCCATGCTCAAGGCTTTTCACGGCAAAACCCTGGGGTCGCTTTCTTTGATGGGCAAAAAAATGTTTCGCCAGCCGTTGTTACCGCTGCTAGAAGGTGTGCGACACGTTCCCTTCGGTGATGCCGATGCAGTGGAACAGGCTCTGGCAATAGCCAAGGCGGTGGGTGATGAAATCGCTGCGGTGGTGGCCGAACCTGTTCAGGGTGAGGCCGGAGCGGTGGTGCCACCGGATGAGTATTGGCCGCGCCTGCGGGAAATCTGCAACCATTACGGTGTGCTGTTGATAGCCGACGAGGTGCAAACCGGGATGGGCCGCACCGGCGAGATTTTCGGTGTCGATCACTGGCAGGTGGCGCCCGATATTCTCTGCCTGGGCAAGGCCCTGGGCGGCGGCGTGGTACCCATGTCGGCCTTTTTTTCGACTGCCAAAATTTGGGAGTGCATGGAGCCCAACCCGTTTATGCACACCACGACTACCGGCGGCAATCCCCTGGCCTGTTCAGCAGCACTGGCGGCCATTACTGTTTTGCTGGAAGAAGATCTGGCCGGGCAGGCCAAAACAAAAGGTGAGTATGTGCTAAGCCAGCTGAGACAACTTCAAGAACGCTATCCGGGTGTGCTAGCCGATATCCGCGGCCTGGGGTTGTTAATCGGCATGGAGTTTCCCACCGATGGCATCGGCTATAAAGTGGCATCCGGTCTTTTTTCGCGCGGGGTGTTGACCGCCGGCACCTTGACAAATTCCAAGGTGATTCGGATCGAACCGGCCCTGAATGTGCCCCAGGAAATTCTGGATGAAATTCTCAACCGGCTCGAAGATGTCTTCAAAAGCATCGAAATGCCCAAACGGGCTGAACCCATGAACCTTTATTCCGGGCAGGTCCTGCATGTCGATTTAACTGCCCGAGAGATCCGGCCCGAATCCATTAACAAAGAATGGCTGAAGGACTATATCGGCGGCTGGGGTTTGGCGGTCAAATATTTTTACGAAAAGGTGGACCCCAAAACCGACCCATTATCTGCCGCTAACGCCTTGGTAATCATGACCGGTCCCCTTTGCGGCACCCTCGCGCCCACGGCATCACGCACCTGCCTGGTTTCCAAGTCGCCCCATACCGGAACTATTTTCGAGACCAATGTGGGCGGAGCCTTCGGGCCGGAGCTTAAATTTGCCGGCTATGACGGTATCGTTATCACCGGCAAGGCCGAACATCCGGTTTATCTGCGGATCGAGGATGACAAGGTGAGTCTTGAAGACGCGAAACCCTGCCGGGGAAAAGGGATCTTTGAAACTGAACAATGGCTGGCCGGGGAAATGGGCCAAGGGGTCAAAAGCCTTTGCATCGGTCCGTCCGGTGAAAATCTTGTGACCTATGCCTGTATCGGATCGGAGGCATATCGTCAGATGGGCCGCGGCGGTGCCGGAGCGTTGTTCGGCGCCAAAAACCTCAAGGCCATTGCCTGCAGGGGTACCGGCGGTGTCCAGGTGGCAGACATGGGCGTGTTTTTGGGAAAAGTTACCCAGCATAAAGAATCCAATCTGTTAACAGATGAAAATCTCTGGGCCAAAAATGACGGCACCCCCATGTTGTTCGATGTAACCAATGAAATTGGCATTCATCCGACTCGCAACTATAGCGCCGGTGTGAACCCTAACCGGCATGCCCTGGATGCCGAGGCGATCAATGCGGTTAAAATTGGCGATCGCGCCTGTGCTTCCTGCCCCCTGGGCTGCGGAAATTTCACATCGGTCAATGGTGTTCAGATGGAAGGGCCGGAATACGAGACCCTGTGCCTGGGCGGATCGAATTGCGAGATAAACGACATGGAGCAGGTCATGCGGTTCAATCGGCTTTGCGATGATCTGGGACTGGACACTATGTCTGCCGGTGGCACCATCGGGCTGGCCATGGAACTGAGTGAGTCAGGTGTTCAGGATTTCGGACTGAAGTTCGGCCAGTCTGAGGAATATTTAAAGGTAATTACTGAAATTGCGAACTTATCCTCCCCCCGCGGACAGGATCTGGCCCTAGGGGTAGCCCGATTGGCGAAAAAGTACGGTGCGCCTGAAAAAGCAGCCCATTCCAAAGGATTAGAGATGCCGGCCTATGATCCCAGGGGCAGCTACGGCATGGGCCTGGCATACGCCACCAGCGAGCGCGGCGCCTGTCATTTGAGAGCATTTACCATATTTGCCGATGATCCCTTTAAACTCAAGGATATGGCAAGGGATGTGATCGATGGACAGAACAGCAATGCCGCCAAGTGGTCGATGTGCTTCTGTGATTTCTGGGGGTCCATAGATACCTCTGCGATGGCCGACATGCTGACGGCCGGCCTGGGCCGGCAGGTTTCGGCTCAAGACCTAGACAAGGCCGGGGAGAGGATCTGGAACCTGGTCCGGCTGTTTAATCTCAACGCCGGTTTTACTGCAGCAGACGATACCCTTTCTGAAAAAATTACCAAGCAAGCACTTAAAGACGGGCCCCACGACGGCAAGGTTTTGAAAGAAGAAAGCCTGGAAGAAATGAAAGCGCTTTACTACCACCTTCGCGGTTGGGATGAGGAAGGGCGACCCAGTGTCGAGAAGCTGCGAGAGCTTAATTTGCAGGATACTTAAAATAATTTAAATAAGATAAACGTTATTTTAGTTAAAAATTCGAAATTCGTGTTTCGGATTTAATTAAAGATGGAGGCAATTCATGGAGAAACATCTTTTGGCAGTACCCAATCGCTGTACCGGTTGCAATCGCTGCACGTACGTGTGCGCTGCCGTCAAAGAGGGAATGTTCATGCCCTCCAAGGCGCGTCTCAAAATCAACAACTTTCCTCTCGAAGGATACTCGGTACCGAGTATTTGTTTTCAGTGTCCCAAACCGGATTGTCTGGAAGCCTGTCCCGAAGAGGCGATTTATAAAAACAAGATAGGTGTTGTTGCCGTCAATGTTCCCAAGTGCAATGGTTGCGGTGACTGTGTGGCTGCATGCCCCTACGGCATGATCGAGCAATATGGATCCGGAAAAGCCTATAAATGTGATCTGTGCAGCGGCAACCCGGCTTGTGTCGCCGAGTGTCAATTTGGCGCCCTGGTTTTTAAAGAAGCCGATAAGATCTCGCGCAGGCAGCGGAACATTCAGATGAAACAGCGCATCACCGCAGGAACACCACAAGAAAAACAGTACCGGCTCGCAGTAAATATCCTCGAAAGTGCGGTGCGGGTGCCCCGCACGGCGGGGTATTTAGGATGATGGATGTGAACAGTCGCGGTGCCAACGTTGTGGGCCCTTTTTCTGATTAAAGAAGGAAACTATTATTTAAGCCTGGAATTCGCCAAACCAAAGCGCTGGCCCAGAGAAAAGATGAGTCGATTCGGCCTTCGGTGAAAGTCTGCTGGAGTTATTACCGCTGCTTTGTCGCTGGGCCAATGCGCCGCCAAGTGAAAAACCAAACCGCTGGTGCTCAGGTCTGTCCAGAATCCACTTCGGTTTCTCGGTTTTGGACAGATAGGAAAAAACACAAGCTGATATTCCTTCGGCAGTTTCGCGTTGGCAACTGCTTGTTATTGTCAATAGCGATTAAAAAATATTAATTTTATTTAAAGATCTGAATAAGAATTCGCAAAGATATAAAAATGAAAAGAATTGAGAAAATAAGAAAACAGGAAATTATGACCCACTTTCATAAAATAATCAGTCTATATGGCTTTTCTGGCGCATCTCTTGCTAAAGTAGCCAAAAGTATGGGAACGAATGCCAGCCTTTTACTCCATTATTACAAGAGCAAAGAAGAGATGATTTTGGATTTCATCGATTTCATGATTCAAAAATATGAAGAATATTATTTGGAAAAGCTTAATTCGATGATGGACTCTGAAGCGAAACTTCATTTCCTGATAAACCGCCTATTTGAGGACTCAAGAGTACTTGACAAGTACCTAGTAGGAGATAGAGCGTATTACGAATGTTATGCGTTGAGCATCACCCATTCTGAGGTCAAGGCTAAGTTCCGCCAATTTTATAACCGCTTTCAGAGATCTTTGGCGGCCGAGCTCTCCAACTTATTGAACGCTAATAAGCTTGATGCTAAAACTTCCCAGCTACTAGCCGATTTTCTTATCGTTATGCTCGAGGGAAAAGATTTTTATTCTAATCTTAATGAAGATGAAGCAGCATTAGCCAGATTGAGGGGTTTTCTAAAGCATGTCTCTTTTCAAATGATATCAGATCTCAAAAAGAATAGCGACATCTGCGGGTTTGTGGAATTAAATAATCAATTTACAACCCAACAAGCGAGCTCTTAAGATTATGTCCGAACCGTGTGTATAAGTACAGATTATTTCAGACATAGCACTTTATCATCAGGCTTGTACCATAGCGAGTATATGCTACGCATACAACAATGATATCCTTTGGCATTGTTGGCTACATTAAAGTTTGGCGAATTTAGTCTGCCAAACTTTGAATTTGAAGTAGGCGGCATGGATTATGGTTTTAAGATCCATGATATTTTGGGGATGGACTTTTTGATAGGCTCAGGTGCCATTATAAATCTAAATACCATGCCAATCCAGTTTGAACTTTGACCTGCTTGTTAAATCACTTTTGGTTATGGGTGCTGAAAAGAAAAGTATCGCTAAAGCGATTGCATAAGACGTCCTGATGAAAAAAACATGAGCACTGATTTACCATTCTGTCTTAACCTCATATTATCTTCATCTTTCCAAGGCCGTCGTTGTTTAGGCCATTGAAACATTATTGTTCTAATATATTTCAAATTTCGTGCTTCGGATATTGAATTTGCCGGACATGATCGAATGGCAGATACAAAAATTCAAGGTGCCGGCTTAATCCAAATAAAAGGGAGGATTGCTTCATGCACAGATTATATCACTGCTTCATCATGGTCGGCTTTTTGATTTTGCTGTTACTCGTGGCAGGGGCGGCACACGCACAGTCCTGGCGTAATATCGATTCAATCCCGGCTGCGCGAATCACGTGGCAGGGCCTTTCCGGCGCGGACGGTGAGGACAAGACGCATTTGTACAGCATAAAGGCCCAGGGATCTATTGCCAAACCATATCCTAAAAAGCCGCCATACCCGGCCAACGTGCAGGCTTACATGGAATTCTGGTTGTCAAAGCACCCGAAGGCCCTGGTGATACCGGTTGAGGCCTATCCCTTCCTTTCCGCTTCCCTTGCCAGGGTTTATGTCTGGATTGTGGATGGTGATGAGAACCTGAATGTCCACCTGGTCGAGGAAGGTTTTTTCAGGGCCAGCACCCAGCTGCCGATGCTGCGAACGGCCGATCTCCTGGTTTCGGCCCAGGAGTTCAAGGCTTTCCGGAAAAAACTTATTGCCGCCGAGATTGCGGCTGCGAATGCGGAAAAGGGCATCTGGAAGCAGGCAGAAAGGGAACCCCGATGGCCCCCTGGAGAATTGGGATTTCCCGGAATAAGAGAGCTGGCTGAATTTGAACGCATCGCCCAAAACGCCCCCGTTGAAAAACCGCCCCTCACCTATGGGCCGCAGAAGCCGGAAGGAGATCTCCTTGGCATCTTTTATGGCGATGACATTACCGCTTCGGTTGCTGCACGTATTGAGCTGCACAGGCGGGCTGAATCAGAGGAGCTCTCTCAGGAAGCCTTCAGTTCCCTGATTGCAACCGGTCTGGATCAACAGCTTCATGAATATTGGCCCCCTTTCTATGGATCGTTGATCCACCTGGCGTTTCAACAGGGAAAGCTGCCCGATAAGCTGCTAAAACGATACGCACGACAGGCGATCGTGCTCCAGTTCCAGGTGAAGTCTGATTTACTTCTGCCAAATACGCCTTTGGTGAAGTTTACCATTAAAAGGGAAGGACGTTTCGCCAAAAACAAGGCGCCAAAAATTATCGAAGACAACCAAACGTCGCAGCTGCTGCTGACAACAGGTTTCCATATCGATCAGATGAAAATAGACGGTCAGCCGGCTTTAAACGGGCGGACCGGCAAAAGGCTGAACGAAACCTGGCTGTACCAATCGTGGAGGGGAAACAAGGTGCTGCCAATCATGATCATGACGGATCCTCCGGTGACGCCGGGGCCCCATACCCTCACGGGGGTGCTAACCGTCCGGTTCCTGACGGGTGTTGCCGCCTGGAACGCTGCAGGGGAACGAAAGCCCCCACCGGACGGGCTCCTGCCAGTGTTGGAAGCGCTGTATGATATCGAACTGGCATTCAGCATGGCGGACTATTAAGAAAACAAAAGGGTCGCCCACTCTTCACTGTATGTCAAGAATGAAGACGCGACCCCTTTTTTTTGCTGGAGTATCTTTTTCCGGCTTAATATGAAAAACAGGAGATGAAATATTGGGCTTGACCTAGTCTGATTTTTTGGGAAAAATCCAAAAAATGTCCAACGTTTTTTCAGCACCAAACTTGAAGATTTTCCAAGCTTAAAGGAATGATCCATGCGAACTAAAGAGGAACTGAAGCAGGCAATTTGTGAAGCTGTCGATCGGCGGCGGGGGGAAATTGAAAAAATCGGAGATCAAATCATGGAAAACCCGGAGCTGGGATTTAAAGAATTTAAGACTGCCAAGCTGGTGGCCGACACCGTGAGATCTTTCGATATTCCCCCCGAGACCGGACTTGCCATAACCGGAGTAAAAGGTGTCATCAGAGGGAAAAATCCGGGACCGACGGTGGCCCTGATGGGAGAAATGGATTCTTTACTGGTTTCTGACCATCCCCACGCAGATTCGGGAACCGGTGCCGCCCACGCCTGCGGCCACAATGCCCAAATTGCCGGATTAATGGGGGCTATGATGGGATTAGTGGATAGCGGGGCAATGGATGAGCTTTGCGGAAACATCGTTATTTTTGCAGTCCCTGCCGAAGAATACGTGGAGATCGAGTATCGTCTGGGTCTAAAGAGAGAAGGAAAATTGAGCTTTTTAGGCGGTAAACCGGAGTTGATCCAAAAGGGGCATTTTAATGATGTCGATCTGGCGGCAATGATTCATACCCACGGTTCCCCGGAGCTGAAAAAAGCCGCAGTGCTGAAGTCATGCAACGGCTGTATTGTAAAACTGATTCGGTATCGGGGCCTGGCAGCCCATGCAGGCAGTTCGCCCCACAAAGGCATAAACGCATTGAATGCCGCCCACCTTGCGCTGGCTGCCATCCATACCCAGCGGGAAACGTTTAAAGATGAAGATGCTATCCGCGTTCACCCCATCATCACCAGGGGCGGGGAACTGGTCAACGTGGTTCCAGCCGATGTCCGTTTAGAAACCTTCGTGCGGGGCAGGACAAATGAAGCGATCATGAATGCCAATACAAAGGTGGACCGCGCCCTCAGGGCGGGTGCAATGGCCATCGGCGCCAGGGTAGAAATCAACACCCTGCCCGGATATATGCCATTGCAGGATGATCACGACATGCAAACGCTCTTCATGCAGAATGCACAAATGCTATTCGGTGCTGAAGAATGCACCGAGGCGGGCCATCGTACCGGATCCACGGACATGGGCGATATCAGCCACATCATGCCAGCGGTACACCCATCCATGTCCGGTGCATCCGGCATTTCGCACGGACACGATTTTTTGATATCGGACAGGGAAATGGCATATATGGCACCTGCCAAAGCCCTGGCATTGATGGCGGTGGATTTGCTCTACGGCAATGCCGAAAAGGCCAAAGAAATTAAGGCCCGACATAGACCCATCATGAGCAAAAAAGAATACCTGTCGTATCAAAACCGGGTCTTTCAAAAAGAAATTTTTGATGGAGAGACCGGGACCAGCAAAAAAATAGACGTGTAGAGATCGGTTGTTTTTTTATCTTTTTCATTTGACCCATTTATATCTTAAGGAAGTTCCAGCGTCTAAGGAGCTTGCTCGGATTTCAATTTTAACTCCTTAATTTTCGGCTTGCCGGACCATTCCCCGGATTGCGGGAGTCGCCCTGCGCGATGGCCTACTGGGGCTGGGCTATTTTTGCCATAGGCCGCCCATTCAGCATTTGACACCGCTTAAAAGCTTGTGATATTCCATCCCAACAATCAGTTTATCACGAATTCAAATACGACAATTTCCGATTCGCAAACAATGGGTAGATTTTTATAATTAAATATTTTTTACAGGAGGTATCCAATGAATTACCGACTTCACCATGTACATTTGATCTGCCAAGACCTGGAAGGAATGATCGATTTTTTTTCTGAAGCTTTAGGGGCCACGCTCCTTGGCAGAAAGAAATTTGGAACGGCTGACGGCGCCTCGCTCGATCTGCAGGGTACTACCATCAATCTGCGCGTTGCCCGGGAAGATGAAGATATGGCCGGCGATGCATCCCGGACCACATTCGGCTACGACCACCTCGGGCTTCAGGTCGAAAATGTCGATGCAGCTTACCAGGATTTAAAAAAGAGAGGCTTCTCATTTTTCATGGCGCCCAAAGACATCCCCAACCTGAGAATTGCCTTTTTTAAAGGTCCGGAGGATATAACCATCGAACTGGTCCAGGAGTCAAGTTAGGGGCTTCGCCCCAACCTGTCGAGAGCCTCCAGGTCGTGCGATTGGAATGTCGGGATTCTGGAATATCGGACTCATGGGCAAACGCGTTCTGGGAGAATCGAAAATGGACTTGCCGCCGCTTTATCGAATCCGGCAGCGTTTTGATGTCACCACTGTTGCAGATGTAGCTGCAGCGGTGCGCGATGAATTCTCAAAATTTGACTGGCGGGATAAGATCCGTCCCGGCCAATCGGTGGCCGTCGGAGTCGGTTCCAGGGGCACGCATGATCTCAGAGTCTTGGCGGCATCCACCGTCGCCTGCTTGAAGTCCAGGGGGCTTAAACCATTTGTGATTCCGGCCATGGGCTCCCACGGCGGTGGCACGGCCGAAGGCCAGGCGCAGGTGCTGGCGGAACTGGGTATCACCCGGGAAACGGTCGGCGCCCCGATTGTATCCAGCATGGATGTGGCATCTCTGGGGCGCAGTGATTCAGGTGCCGAAGTTTATTTTGCCAAAGATGCGCTGGATGCCGACCACATCGTTGTCATCAATCGCGTCAAACCCCATACGGCCTTCCGGGCGGAGGTGGAATCCGGGTTGTGCAAAATTTTGGCCGTCGGCTGTGGCCGGCAAAAGGGTGCGGCAAATATGCATCGCTATGAGCTGGGGAAAACCATTGTGCCCGCCGCCCGCTTAATCATGCAGCAGGCGTCCGTTCTTTGCGGCCTGGCAGTCACGGAAAATGCCCTGGGCGGAATTCATTCCCTGAAACTGGCCAAACCCGAAGAATTTCCTGCCCTTGACAGCGAATTTTTAAAAACAGCCTGGACCCTGCTGCCCAAACTGCCGGTTGAGGATCTGGATATTCTCCTGGTGGACGAAATGGGCAAAAATGTAAGTGGCGCCGGCATGGACCCCAATGTCATCGGTTTTTGGCGCAGGGAAGGTGGACCCCGCCGACCGGATTATCGCATTCTGATCGTGTTGGATCTAACGCCGCATTCCCACGGCAACGCTACCGGTATCGGTATGGCGGATCTAACAACCCGGCGGGTGGTCGACCGCATCGACTGGGAGGCCACCTACCTGAATGCATTTACTTCCGGTGTGTTGCGCTCGGCCCGCATGCCGATTCCCGTAGAAAACGACAAGCTTGCTGTTGAAACAGCATTGTACCGGACTCCGAATCCTGGAGGCATTCGCATGGTGCGCATTGTCAATACCGGTGAACTGGAGTCTTTTTGGGCGACCGCAGCCGTGGCGTCTGAACTCAAAGCGCAGAAAAACATCACAGTCGATGACGTTGCCTGTGAGCTTAAATTCAGCCATGACGGCAGGCTGCTGTCCATGATCGATTGAAAAGGAGTATAAGATGACCAAACGCTATAATGCGGATAGCCTGATTGCCTTTGGGCAATCGCTGCTGGAAAAATTGGACCTGCCGGCTGAACGGTCGGCTGTGGTGGCCGAAATTTTGCTGGAAGGCGATCTTTTCGGGCATACCACTCACGGACTGCAGCTCCTGGCACCATATCTGAAAGAGCTCAGTCAAGGCGGCATGTCCGGAGCCGGTGAGCCCAAAGTAATGCAGGATCGAGGTTCCGCGGTCACCTGGGACGGCAATTATTTGCCGGGTCCCTGGTTGGTAACCCGCGCAATGGAGCTGTCATTTGCGAGAATTGCCACGCACCCCGTAATGACGGTGAATGTGCGGCGCAGTCATCACATTGCCTGCCTGCAGGCCTATCTCAAACGGGCGACGGATCGCGGACTGGTGATGTTGCTGATTTCGTCGGATCCCAGTTGCGGTTCGGTGACCCCTTACGGCGGGTGCACACCGCTTTACACCCCGAACCCGATTGCAGCCGGTTTTCCCACCGACGGTGAACCGATTCTAATTGATATCAGCACCTCCACGACCACCAACGGCCTGACCCAGCGGCTTTACGATGCCGGCCAACACCTGCCCCATGAATGGCTGATAGACAATCAGGGCCGCACCAGCAAAGACCCGGCGGTCCTTTTCAGCCAGCCGCCGGGAGCTATTTTGCCTCTGGGAGGCATGGAATCGGGGCACAAAGGTTTTGCACTGGGTTTGCTGGTAGAAGCTTTGACTGCGAGTCTGGGCGGGTTCGGCCGCGCCGACCGGCCCGACCGCTGGGGCGCATCGGTTTTTATGCAAATCATCGATCCGGAAGCATTCGGGGGACTGGAAAATTTTAAACGGGAGACCGGCTGGCTGGCTGAGGCCTGCCGCAACACCACCGGATTACCCGGCGGATCAGGGGTGCGCCTGCCCGGCCAACGCGGATTGGCACTTCGCCGGGAATATCTGGCAAACGGTGTCAATCTGGCACCGACCGTCATGCCTTTATTGGAACCCTGGGCCGCGAAACTGGACGTTGCGTTGCCGGAAAGTCAACTTCCTCCCGCATAGCGGGGGCCTGCCTTTTCGGCCATCGGCCGAAAAGGCAAAGGCACATCAGGTCTGTATACGTTGGACATGCAAACCCGCCTCGGCGGATTGTGTTTGGCAAGAATCACCCCAGATGCAGTGGCTTTTGATACGTTACACGTATTGTTGACCGGGGGGGCAGTTGCAAAAAATGCAAAGTGCAAGTTTTTCTTCTTGCTAATCAGGCAGTTTATAATCCTTACCGGCAAACTGTATGTTTGCGGCATCATGACATTGGGGTGGTGAAACTGCATGCACTCCCTCACATTCAGGACATTGGCCAATAAAGGTGATCAGGGTAAAGCCGGCACCGCATCCCTGACAGACAGTGCTCAATCCACCGTTGGGAATTAGCTGGTCTTTTACCGCGCCACCATGGGCACCATATACAAACTCAATAAGTTCTCTGCCTTCTGAGAAAGGACCGGCGCCTCCGCCGCATCCAACACAATCTCCCATCGTATTTACTCCTATTTAAAATGTATTTAATCCGGAAAAGCGGATTTGTGCTTTCAGACACGATTAGTATTTTTTAGTGCCAAATTTAGGAATTTAGGAATTGATGGAATTCTATCGAATTTAATTGATTGATTTTATCCTTTTATCCCTAATCCCTCAATCCGGTTTTCATTTAACAACCGTTAAAAGCATCTTAAACCGCTCAACACCCGTGACAGAATGCGGAACATTGGCCGGCATCACCACGACCTGTCCGGCACACACGGTCATCTCTTTACCGTCGATATTAACCGCCGCCTCTCCATCCAGCACCTGTAACATTGCATCACCCGGCGCTGTATGGGTACTGACACCTTCGCCTTTATCAAAGGCAAAAAGGGTTATACTGAGAGACGGATTTTGAGCAAATGTCCTGCTGACGACGCGACCTTCCGCGAAATCAACCAATTCGGCCAGATTATGAACGTCTGAAAAAGTAATGTTCTTGATAAATACCGGATTGTCCATCGATCCTCCTGACGGTTCGCACCAGCCGGCTTCTTCCAGCCATTTTCGAATTTGCCTTTTTGACGGTGCAGTGCCCGTGCACATGACCTTGCCGTTGATAATCAGAGCCGGGGTGCCCTTGATCTTGTATTGCGCGATTTGGTCAACATCTCTAACATGTTCAAGCTCGGCGGCCAGGCCCATATCGGTCAACGCTCCCATGACTTCATTTTCCAGGCTGTCACAAACAACGCAGCCCGCTCCCAGAACTTTTATCTCCAGTCCTTGAGCGTTTTGATCTCCAAAAGACTGACCGAGAAACCTTCTAAACTCCTGGACGAATGCGCGCCCGTACTTTTTTTTTGCCTTTTCAGGAATGTAATTTTTTTTTGACAGCCGGTTTAATAATATTTCCACCACCACGTCATCGGGCTGGTCCACATATTCCTCGGCCATATTTGCCAGGGTTTTTTTAAGACCCACAATGCCAAATGTGTGTTTCCCGATTTTTATCCGGCTGACTTCAGAGTCTGTCATGGCTTTATTTTGCATATTTTTTGCTGAAACCGGGTTGTCCAAACTGCAGCTTTTCAATGAATATGGGATTTAACGGCCTGCATGTCAAGCAGATCCCACTACCTGAATTTTGCACGCAAATGACCTTTAGAGAAATTTGAGGACAAGTTGCCGCAAGTGACTTGGTGCGCTGATTGGGGCTCTAAAATTCAGGTACTAATCAACGGATTTTTCGTATGTGACCATTTAACACAGTCCAGCACATCAGCCAGGAAACTGCCCGGATAATTTCTGGAATATTGTTCTAAGCCCCTTTTTTTATCTTTGGCGGGTCGGTACAGGTAGGGTTCGATCGTTGCAAAAGATATCGTATCCGCTTCTACCTGATGCCGAAAATTCAACCACTCGTTGCAAGAAGCAATGATTTTAATTTTTTTAATGAGTCCCAACGCAAAATCATATTTAACGGATACCGTCTTTTTTTTGGTGTTATAGATAACAATCGGCGGGTTATTAATCTGTTTAAAATTTTCTTTGGATTGAGATAAAATTATTTTAAAATGATCCTCAGTCATAATATTTTTAACAGGAATTAATTTTCTAATAATGGCGGGGCAAATTGACTAACACGGCACTAGGCGGGTTGCTTAATAAACATTGCCTTTCGTTGAGAGACACAGTCTCACCTTTTTATCGAGAATAGCAATGGCTTTGGAAAAATTCTCGTCACTCACTTCATGCGGCATGGGCTCCACTTTTACCAATCCCCGTTTTTCAGCCTCGCTGACAGTAAATTTGCGCTGCTTTTTTAATTTGCCATATAAAATTAAGATTTGTTTTAACTCAATCTCATCATCGTTAATGTACACGTATGGATTTGTCGAATCCATGAGCACCTCTTTTTATCTATAGTAACCGTTCGGAAGACAGCATCCGAATTGCGATCAATTGCATGATCGTGTACGATTATCAGTCGTGATAATAGATGTCAAGAGATTCAGGGCCTCTGTTTTGCAGCAGACGTGCTGGCGCGGACTATCTTTCCAAAATCATTGGATAAAAGCGAATCTTTAAAAAATCTGATGTCCGATTTTCAATACGCCATATGCCAGTCCGATTAGAGACGGAGCGCAGCGACACTGTAAATTTAGGCATTTTTCTGGTAGGTCCGGGTTAGTTTCTACTAAGTAGATCGTGCAGCGAGGCAGGCGTCAGGAAAGTAAAATCATAGTTGCCCAGTGTGATAGTGTCCTTGTCGTGGAGTTTTACAGGCTTCTTATTAATGCTTTGACCATTGAGTTTTGAGCCATTCGTTGATCCGCAATCCTCAAAATAGAAGGCTCCCTTGGAGATACGAATAATGGCATGTAATTTGGAAATAGCCATGTCCTTCATATTCATATCGTTGTTTTTCGTGCGGCCAATCGTAAAATTGTCGGCGGGTGAGTCAGCATCTGTCCTTTTCACTAATGGATAAATGGCATAAGGTAAACTTCCACCAGGCCCTGGTTTTTTGGAGATTTGATCGTCCAGATTCACTATATGGGTTTTGTTTATCTTGTATGCGTTGGTGTTGCCGCGCGGTTCCTCTTCCGGCTGTTGCGAAGCAAAGATGTACTCCGAATTTAAGGCCGAACCAACCAGCACTGGATTCAGAACAAATTCAATAAAATCGTCTCTCCCGGACTGATCGAAAAACCATTTTAAGGATGCTAACGTTATCCTGCCCGAGGGACCCAGCATACTGGAAAGCGGTCCTATGGTCGAGGATCCTTGTTCGCCAGATTTGGCCGAGGAGTTCGTTTCACCTTTTATGCGCTGTTTAACCCGGTTTAAAATAGTGATGCCCATAGCCAATTACCAACACTATCCTTTCTGAGATTTGAAACATTTACAGCCAGCTGAGCTGAAAAAACCCAAAAATTCTAAGACATATATTATATCGCCTATAATCCAAAAAACTTTAATTTTGCTTGGCTCTAAATACAAAAAATTTAGGGTAATATAAAATATACGGGACTGAAATCCATGAAGTTGCACTGGTTTTTGCCAAACGAATCCAGTCCCATCGGGAATGCAAGTTCAATGAATTAAAAGTGGTACCAAAACCAGGCCTAAAGCGGACAAGCTCAAGTCATTTCCGATTATGTATGGGATGGTAGATCTCTCAGACACAAATCACACCACTCCCTTGCATTTCCGGCCGGATATGTTTATACTTTTACCTCATGAACGAACACAACGAAAAAATACCCGATCCCAAAGAGCTGGAAAAGGAAATCAGTGAGTTCCTGGCCAAAAAGTTTGGTGAGAATGTCAAAATTGTATCCCCGATGGTTATGACCCAGGAGGCCATGTTGGACAACACCAATGAATCCGGCAAGTCCAAACCTGATATAAATTTTGATCTAAGGCCGGAAGAGCTGATAAGCTATCTTGATCAATACGTCGTCAAACAGGACAGCGCCAAAGCTATTCTGGCCACCAAGGTTTGCACCCACTTCAACCGAATCAGGCGCGCAGTCGAGTCCGACGATTCGATGGCTTCCATGGTCGGCCGCATCAAAAACAACGTGCTGATGATCGGCCCGACCGGTGTCGGGAAGACGTATATCATTAAATTAATTGCAAATAAAATAGGAGTACCGTTTGTCAAAGGCGATGCCACCAAATTCAGCGAAACCGGTTATGTCGGCGGAGACGTGGAAGACCTCGTGCGTGACCTGGTCAGAGAAGCCGATGATGATATTGAACTGGCTCAGTACGGTATTATTTATATCGATGAAATCGATAAAATAGCATCGAGCCGCAATTTGATCGGAGCCGATGTGTCGCGCACCGGGGTGCAGCGTGCTTTACTAAAACCGATGGAAGAAACTGAGGTCGATTTAAAGGTACCCCATGATCCCATTTCGATGATTCAGGAAATCGAGCGATTCCGCAAAACCGGCAAACGGGATAAACGGACAGTCAACACCGGCAACATCCTGTTTATCATGAGCGGGGCCTTTACCGATCTGGTGCCGATCATCCAGAAGCGGCTTTCCAAACAGGATATCGGATTCGGTGCCCGCATTCGCAAAACTGATGAGGAAATCGATATCTTAAAAAACATCCGGTCGGAAGACTTAACACAATTTGGTTTTGAATCGGAGTTTGTCGGACGCCTGCCTGTCAGGGCGGTTTTTGAGCATTTAACCGAAGATGATCTGTATCAGATTCTTAAAAATCCCAATAATCCAATAATCTTAGGCAAAAAACTCGATTTTGCGGCCTACGGTATCGATGTAAAGTTTGAAGACCGGCTTTTGCACACATTGGCAAAACATGCTTTTGCTGAAAATACCGGGGCCAGGGGATTGGTCAGCGCAGTTGAGGAGGCCCTGCTCGATTTTGAAAAAAAACTGCCTTCAACCGATATCGAGAAATTTCCCGCAACGGCCGCTTTCATAGAAAACCCGGCAGCATCCCTTAAATCGCTGACCGATATCTCACTGGCTCAAAAAACGGATACAATATATGATCAACTGACCCAGCAGGAAGTTGAAAGCATTAAAGGATATTTAAAAGAAAACAAAAATAATCTGGCCGAAAAATACAGCCTGACCATGACATCATCCCGCATTGATCTGGTCGCCACATGCTATGCCAAAAACACCCTGGATATCGGCAACATAATTACTAAAATCAAATCTTTTTATGACGAAATCAAAAAGATTGAGCTGTACTTTTTCAAAAATCATGATATTAACATTGTTCTCGAAGAGGATGCCATCGATTTCATCATCGAACAGTTGATAGACGCTTCTTTAGAACTAAAACTTGTCTACCAAAAAATAGACCGGGATTTTCAGCATGGCTTAAAGCTGGCTCGCGAAAAAATCAACCGCAATCGCTTTTTCATAACCCGCGAAGCCCTGCTAGACCCTGAAGCATATATCGGCGGTCTGATTAAGGATGTTGTCAAATCATCTCCTGACCCGGATATCTCATAATAATTTTATGAATGTCTAATCACTTGATGTCATAATTTACTATGAATACACGACGGAACCAAAATTATGATTGGAATCTCAAAACTATATTGCGGAACAGTTGAGCCTTCCGATGCGCTTCGCTATGGTCGCGACTCCTCAAAGCTACCTTCTCATTTACTGCAATTTTCCAAAGATAAACGTCCTGTGGTTGTCTGGAATGTAACGCGACGCTGCAATTTGAAATGTGTTCACTGTTATGCCCATGCTAAAAATAGACACTTTGACAATGAGCTGAGCACCGAGCAGGGCAAGGATTTAATTAACGATCTGGCCGGCTTCGGCTCGCCGGTGATGCTGTTTTCGGGTGGCGAGCCGCTCGTTCGCAAGGATTTGCCGCAACTGGCAGCCTATGCGGTAGAAAAAGGAATGCGCGCAGTTATCTCCACCAACGGCACCCTGATTACACCGACCATGGCCCGGACATTGAAAGAAATCGGACTGTCCTATGTCGGCATCAGCCTGGATGGAATGCAGGAAATAAACGATCGTTTCAGAGGGGTTAACGGCGCATTTAAATCCGCCCTGGAAGGGATCAAAAACAGCCAGGATGCGGGAATCAAAGTCGGGCTGCGATTTACCGTCAATAAATTCAATGTTGACGAAATTCCGAAAATTTTTCAACTTCTTGAAGGAATGGATATCCCCCGGGTATGCTTTTACCACCTTGTTTATGCCGGACGTGGATCCGAAATGGTGAAAGAAGACCTAAGCCATGATGCCACCCGCAAGGCGGTGGATCTCATCATCGATGAAACCAAGCGATTATTTGACAAGGGTAAGCCCAAAGAAGTACTGACGGTGGATAACCACGCCGACGGTCCCTATGTGTATTTGAGGATGCTAAAAGAAGATCCCGCACGGGCCGCAGAGGTATTGGAACTGCTAAAATGGAATGAAGGCAACAATTCCGGTCGGGGGATCGGATGCGTCAGCTGGGATGGTGAAGTTCATGCCGACCAATTCTGGCGTCATCACAGTTTCGGCAATGTCAAAGAGCGACCTTTCTCGGAGATCTGGATGGATACCTCCGAGGAACTAATGGGCAAGCTGAAGGAAAAGAAAAAACATGTAAAAGGACGCTGCGCCACCTGCAGTTGGCTGGATGTGTGCGGCGGAAATTTTAGAGTGCGCGCCGAAGCGGTTTCCGGTGATGTTTGGGCGCCTGACCCAGCCTGTTATTTAACCGATGAAGAGATCGCGCTGGCTCATGACCCCAATCACTGTGGTTAGAGTGAGTCAGGAATTATGTTTCTAATTTTTTAGCACAAAATACCAAAAAACAAGCACCAAAATTCAAATAAATTCCAAATTCGAAATTTCAATGACCGAAATTAGCTGTTACGATTCACAAATGCGATAATGCTTTCAAAGCTGTTCGTTCAGCGTAATTGTTTGTCAGCAATAGATCTCGGGTATGTAGATCCGCAACAGGGTATGCGAATCGATGGATTAAGTAATGTTTATATTCTATATCACATCTTTCGTTTGAGATTTGGATTTTAGGTCATTGGGTATTATTTGAAATTTGTGATTTCCGTCATATACCGGTTTGGCTGCTGTGCACGAATTTATTACCGCCCAACCAATTTTAATTATAAAAGGACGGCCATATGTTATTCCCAGACTATCGACCCAGACGATTGCGGCAAAGTGAAGGCCTGCGGAACATGATCCGGGAGACCCAGTTAACGGTTAACGATTTGATTCTGCCCCTGTTTGTAATTAACGGCAAAGACGTTAAAAATCCTATTCCGTCAATGCCCGGACATTACCAACTGTCGATTGATAATTTTCTGAAGACAGCGCAGGAAGTTTATGATTTAGAAATTCCGGCGATTGTCCTTTTCGGCATACCTGACAAAAAAGATGCCCTGGGTACCGGCGCCTATGCGGCTAGCGGCATCGTTCAAAATGCAGTCAACGCGGTAAAAGAAAAAATTCCCGAACTGGTGGTCATTACTGATGTTTGCCTATGCCAGTATACAGATCATGGGCATTGCGGGGTGGTGGAAGGCAACACCATCGACAACGACGCCAGCCTTGATCTGCTGGCCCGCACAGCCCTGTCCCATGCCAAAGCCGGCGCCGATATGGTGGCCCCCTCCGATATGATGGATGGCCGGGTGGCTGAAATCCGTGAAATCCTGGATGAAAACAATTTCAACCGGGTTGCCATCATGGCCTATTCTGCCAAATATTGCTCGGCCTATTACGGACCGTTTCGCAGTGCAGCTGATTCGGCGCCCAAGTTCGGCGATCGACGAACCTATCAGATGGATCCTGCCAATGCCCTGGAGGCCATTCGCGAAGTAACCTTGGACATTGAGGAAGGTGCGGATATTATCATGGTAAAACCCGCCCTTGCCTATCTGGACATCATCTGCCGGGTACGCGAAGAAATCGACCTTCCAGTGGCAGCCTATAATGTCAGCGGCGAATTTTCCATGATTAAAGCCGCCGAAAAAATGGGATGGATAGACGGTCCCAGGGTTATGATGGAAACACTCACGGCCATTAAACGCGCCGGAGCAGACCTCATCCTGACCTACTTCGCTATTGAGGCGGCAAAAGCGCTGCGCCCCTGACTGGAAAAAAGCTCAATTGACTGTCATCTCGAAAAATCAGGCAAATAAAAAAATCTATCTCTGTGAACTCAGCGTGCCCTAACCAGGCGGGTGAGATATATCAGGATTCATGGAAAACAATGAAACACCAACACACTAAATCAGACACGAACTCCTCACACCCCGATCAAAAAGATGACCGGTCCTCCCTGCGCCTGGTTGCGTGGGAAACTACACGCAACTGCAATCTTGCCTGCGTTCATTGCCGTGCTTCGGCTACCACGGGCCCTCACAGCGGGGAGTTGGACACGGCCGAAGGGTTTAAGCTGCTGGACCAGATCGCAGAGGTTGCTAAACCGATCATCATACTAACGGGTGGTGAACCGCTGCTGCGCGATGATATTTTTGATATTGCCGCTTATGGCACGCAAAAGGGCTTGAGAATGGTAATGGCTCCCAACGGCACGTTAATCACCGAGCCCATCGCCAGGCGGTTAATTGATTCAGGCATCAAGCGCATCAGTATCAGCCTGGATGGTGCTACCGCGCAAAGCCATGACAAATTCAGAAAAGTTGACGGCGCCTTTGAAGGGGCTGTCAATGCCATGAAAATTGCAAAAAATGTCGGGTTGGACTTTCAGGTAAACACCACGATTACCAAAACAAACCTGGAGCAAATTCCCAAAATCCAGCAGCTGGCCGTCAAAATGGGTGCTGTGGCCCATCATATTTTTCTGCTGGTTCCCACCGGTCGCGGCAAGTATATCGTTGATACCGAAATAAACGCAGCCGAGTATGAAGAAACCCTAAACTGGTTTTATGACCAGCGGGACAAAACCCCTCTGGAACTCAAAGCCACATGCGCGCCTCATTACTACCGTATTCTGCGGCAACGCGCCAAAGAGGACGGCAAGTCGGTAACATTTCAAACCCATGGGCTGGATGCCGTCACAAGAGGTTGCCTGGGCGGCATCGGCTTTTGCTTCGTCTCCCATCGCGGAGATGTTCAGCCCTGCGGGTTTTTAGCTGCTGATTGCGGCAATGTCCGGCAACGCTCCTTTGCCGATATCTGGAATCATTCCCAGGTGCTGACCGATTTACGCAATTATGATAAATTAAAAGGCAAATGCAATCCCTGCGAGTTCAAACGGGTATGCGGCGGCTGCCGGGCGCGAGCCTTCGAGGCCACCGGCGATTATCTTGCGGAAGAACCCCTTTGCAGTTATATACCGCGCAAAACATAAGATTGAATATTGCATGCAGATTGACTATTGAGGATTCAAAGTATTTAATCGATTTTGCCTTTTTAAAAATTAAAAGCCTAAACTAGACCATTTTAGAAACAATTATATAAATTGACCCGCCGGAGGCGGACCTTAAATGTTCAATTTACAATTTACAATCTTCAATTTAGCAAAGGGCAGCCTGTCATGAAAATCCATTCATTGATGATTCCCGACCCGATTACCATAACGGCAAATGCATCGATCAGTGAGGCGATTGAGTTGATGAAGATCAATTCAATTCGGCACCTCCCGGTAGTTTCCCAGGACAGGAAACTCGAAGGTTTTTTGACCTTGGTCGACTTGAAACAGGGTCTTATTCCTTCCATGCTGGGCGATTTGACGCTGCAGGATCTAATGATACAGGAACCGATCACGGTCAGTCCCGATGATGATATTGAATTCGCAGCTCAGCTCATCTACAAAAATAAGATCGGCGGCATGCCGGTGGTAAAAGGCGATCAGTTGGCGGGAATCATTACGGCAACGGATATTTTGCGAACGTTTATCGATATGATGGGCATTCTCTCTTCTACCTCCCGTATCGATGTTGTCATCGGTGATCAATCAGGTAGTTTAAAAATGGCGTTGCAGATCATTAATGATACGGGCGGAGACATTATCAATGTCGGGATGACCTCGCAGCGAACCGGCAGACGCATATATTATTTCAGACTGGCGGCCTGCAAGACCTCCGGCATCAAGAAAGCCCTGGAGAAACAGGGCTACGAAGTATTGGCGGCGATGGATTAGGCATTTCTACTTTAAAAACACCCTTGCTTCTCGCCATTTTCGCCCAATTTCTTTGACGACAACGGGTTTGGTGTCCACACACTCAATAATACTTAAGGTCATCTGACCCGCATCGACCAGCGAACAGCTGGCCATCCAGAGCCGGCCATTAAAAATAAAAAATCGATCATTGAGCTCCAAATGTCGCCGTATTTCTAGCTCATGACCTCGGGCACGAAACTCCGATAGGAAACCGCCAATATCATCAATGATATCCTTCTCACTTTGACTGATCAGCAGCCGAATAGGTTTTTTAACGCCCTCAAGACACTCAAATGTTGTTTTACCTACCTGGGTATCAATGATCGTCAGCGCTGTTTTGGTGCGGTTGAAAAATTCAGCCAGTTTTGCTCTGCCAGTAAAAAAGTGGTTTGTGATTTGATCTTTCAGATCGGAAGATTTTTGGCCGTTAAAAAAATTCTGCAGCTTTTTCAGTTGGGGAAGCATGTGTTCGTCAAAGACGTTCACCTCCCAGGTGGTACTTCGAATTCGTTCTTCGCACCGTTTTAATAGTTTCGGCAGTATCGTCTCGAGGAACCGTTGGTGATTGTCGCGATATTTCTGACTGATCAATTGATTGACGAGTTTTTTGCGATTGGGATGGATTCCCATATAATCAATGGTCAGGCCGAACCGGGTGCATAGTTCTTCAAGCTCATAATCGCCGAAATATTCCTTCATGGCGTCCGACAGGATTTCAATGTTTTCATTTTCCATTTCTATTTTTCTCTCGTATTTTTTTTCCCAGCATGAACAAAAGATATATTCCGGCTGCCCATATAAAGCTGTTAACTAGTATGGGCCCATATATCCAATTTCCCGGAAACCACTGCCTTGAATACAGAGGCAGAGAAATGATCGGAAAATATAAAATTCTGGTCGTCGCAACGAGCATTCGAAGCCCAAATGTCGGCTCTGCCGGCACCGGATTCATAGCCGTTGCAACCGACATGGAGGTCGCAACAATCAAAACACTGGACCCGAAATGAATCAGTGCAATTAATGCAATTATAGCAAATTTCTTCATCATGTTAAACATTTTAATTAATTTTATAATAATTTAAAATAGTTAACCGACATCCCTAAAAAGGGTCGCTTAATGGTGCCCCTAATCCGGAACCGGTAGACGTTTTTATTGCGAGATCCTGGCCATCAGTGGAAAGACGAATCGCGCCGCTGATATCGGTGCGCCGGATGGTGCATCCCTGATTTTCATATCTCTTTAACGTTACAAAATGCGGAAATTTGAATCGATTGTTTCGACCGGTCGATATGATAACCACCTTGGGATCTACGGTATTCAAGAAAACCTGACTGCTCGATGTATTACTACCGTGATGGGGGGCGATTAAAACCGTGCTGGATAAGTTGTTGCCGGCAAGGTGCACCAATTCGTTTTCTGCCTCGGCCATGATATCGCCGGGAAAAAGAAATGAAATGGATTTCAAGGATGCTTTCACAACCAGGGAGTTGTTGTTCGTATTGCGCCATTTTTGGGTATTTCTCAAATTCAAAAAGTTTGGCGGTGGATATAAAAAATTGAGCTCGACCCCGCCGATACGATGTCGGCGCGGCATATCCTCAAATACCGGCAGATGGATATTTTTGCGCGCGATGACTTCCATGAATTTTGCATATCCCAGCGTATTGCGCGATTCATTGTTGGTCCAGACGTTTTTTACATTAAAATAGCGCGCGATGTAGATTAATCCATTTAAATGGTCACTGTTCGGGTGCGAAAGTATTAAGGTGTCCACGGTTCGAATTTTATTGCGCCACAAAAATGGTGCGACAATTCTCTCTCCAACATTAAAAGTAGAATTGTCTGCAAACCCGCCGCCATCGACCAGGATAGTATAGCCGCCGGGCAATTCCAGCAGCGATGCAGAACCGAGTCCGACATCGATAATCGTAACGCGAAGATCTGTATGCCAAAACCGCTGGTACAACCAGTAGCACGTATCCAGCGCCAGGGTCAGCAAAACCAGGACCAACGCTAATTTTGCCAATTTTGCGGGCCATAAAGCTTTATCCCGCAATCGGGCGGCAATTGTAAAAAACTGTCCCAAAACGGTTTTGTCCGCCTGCGGCGGATGATGGCTGTTGACCGGAATTTTCCGGTCAGCAGCACCGGGGGCATTGCGCAGCTTTATCGCCGTATTCGGTTCAAAACCACGCAGATTTAACAGTGACCAGCCCAGGACGTAAAAGCATACGATTTCGAGTAAGCTGGGCGTAACTGTCTTCACCGCAGCAAAGGGCAGATCGGCAAAAAAGTTTACCACCGCTAGGGCATAAGACAGGATTATCGTGCCGGCCTTGATGCACCATGAGGCCAAAGTAATGCTTAGCGGCATAAGATACAAGGCCGCCAGTCCCAGGGGGATGGTGACAAATCCGATCAGCGGTACGACGATGAAATTGGCCGCCAGCCCGACCAGGGATATCTGATTAAAATAATAGGCGACCAACGGTAGACTGCCGCAAATAGCAAAAAAGGAAACCAGAAAAAAGGAAACCAATTTGCCTCTAAATCGCAAAAACCACCTTTCTTTCAGCAGTGTCTTTTGCTGCGCACCCCGGTTTTGCACCGACGATAATCCGTAAATAATGGCAAAAACAGCGCTAAAGGAAAGTTGAAAAGAAATGGAAAAAAGCGACGGCGGATCTATCACCAGAATCAGTAGTGCGGCCAACGACAGGGTGTTTAGTGGATCTTGCTCACTTTCAAATAAAAACGTCAATAAAAATATGGCGACCATAATAACGGCCCGCTGGGTAGACGGTGAAAAACCGGCGATCCACCCGTAGAGAAACACGGGCAGCAGGGATAATAAAGCCGCCGTCTTGCGAGTACCGGCCCGCCAGAGCAGCGGCTTAATTCGCACCATCAGGACCTGAAAAAAGACAAAGGCGACCGTTGCCACGATACCAACATGAAGCCCTGATATCGCCAGCAAATGCCCGACTCCGGCCCGATTAAAGGCCTGTCTCATCTCCGGTGAAATCTGCCTTCGATCACCAATGGTAAGCGCTTTTAATACCGCCCCGGCCGCCGCATCACCGGATCTGTCAATCAAATCGGAAAAAGCGATGCGCGCCTGATCGATGAATTTAAAAACATCAGATGCATGGTGCTGCCGAATGACTTCAAGCCGATCGCCCCTCACATAGGCCGTAGCCCAGATGCCTTTAAAAGCCATATACCTGCGGTAATCAAATCCCCCGGGATTCTTAAAATTGGTTATTAAACGAATCCGGCTGTTAAGCCGCAGCACATCCCCAACAGCAAATTGCGGCAATTGACCCACCGCGGTAACGCGCAGTTTACCGGAGACGGTATGGGTTTGATGATCACCCGCCAGGGACGACACCTGCAGGATAAAACGAATCCGGTTGTTGGAACGTTGCGGTTGGCGGTCAATTTTTCCGGTTATCGTCCAGCGGTCAGAACCTGCAAAGTGAATGATATGATTGGCGGGAAATCTGGGCTGCACCCAGGGGGAAATCGACAGGTAGCCCAGCGCAGCAAAAAGCAAAACTGGAAAAATCGCCCCGTTCTGCCGGCAATATATCTGTCGCACCACACAGACTGCACTGACGAGTAAAACCGGTCCAACCCCAAATTCGAATCCCTTATATTCGGAACCCAGCACAATTCCGCAAATCAGGGAAATCAACAGCGGAATCACAGGGCGAAAATAAATGGGAGAGGTCATGATCCTAAGCTAAGATGCTGGAAATCGGTTTTCTGTGGTTTTAGCCATTTAAAAATTATTTAGCCACGGATGGACACGAATAACCACGAATTAATACCTGAATTTTAGAGCCACAATCAACTCGCCAAGTCAATTGTCCTCAAACTTCTCTAAAGGTCATTTGTGTGCAAAATTCAAGTATTATAAGAATCCATAACAAGGGTGATTATAAGGAAATAAATAAATTCGAGAAAATTCGTGTTAATTCGTGGCTTCTTTCAAACTGCTAAGTTGTTGCAATTATGCTAATCCGGCGGCTATCTTACCCTCTGAATTTCCGCCCCCAAACCGGCAAATTTCTTCTCGATTGATTCATATCCACGGTCCAGGTGATAAACGCGGTTGACTTCAGTGGTGCCCTCTGCCACAAGACCCGCAAGGATCAGCGATGCACTGGCTCTCAGGTCGGTCGCCATCACCTGGGCGCTTGATAAATGAGGCACGCCTTTAACAATGGCAATGTTTCCGTCCACCTTTATATCGGCCCCCATTCGAATCAACTCGCTGACGTGAATATAGCGGTTTTCAAAAATTGTTTCAGAAATCATGCTGGTACCTTCTGCGATACTCATCAACACCATAAACTGGGCCTGCATATCCGTCGGAAACCCCGGGTAAGGCTGGGTTTTAACATCGACACTGGCGACATCACCCTTGGCTGATACATAAATGGCGTTGGCAGTTGTATCAATGTCTGCGCCGGTGCGTCGCAATATGTTTATCGTCGCACCGAGATGGTTCGGTTCGCAATCCAATAGGGTAACCTTACCCCGGGTCAGGATGGCGCCCATCATAAACGTGCCGGTTTCGATTCGGTCGGGAATAATAGCAGTTTCAATCGGATTGAGGGAAGAAACGCCGTTAATCGTGATGATCGAGGTTCCGGCACCCTCGATATCGGCCCCCATTTTGACTAAGGTGTCCGCCAGGGCCACGACTTCCGGTTCACGCGCGGCATTGCGCAGCACCGTGGTGCCCTGGGCCGTCACGGCCGCCATCATCAGATTCTCAGTTCCGGTGACGGTGACGATATCAAAGTAGATATCCGCGCCTTTCAAGCGGCCTGCGGAAGCTTCCACATAACCGTGCTTCAATTCGATGGAAGCACCCAGAGCGGCCAGTCCTTTTAAGTGTAAATTAATGGGACGTGCGCCGATGGCACAACCACCCGGCAATGACACACGGGCCTTGCCCAATCTGGCTACCAGGGGTCCGAGAACCAAGACGGAGGCCCGCATTTTTCGCACTAGATCATAGGCTGCCTCGTGTTCGATCAATCCGGCGGCATCAATGCGAACGGTATCGCCGTCGATGTCGACACGGGCGCCAAGTTTGGCTAAAAGCATCGTTGTACTGTGAATATCCATTAAATCGGGTACATTGGTATAGGTGTTCACACCTTCGGCCAGCAGTGAGGAAATCAATATCGGCAGCGCCGCATTTTTGGCGCCGCTGATTCTCACCTCTCCCTTGAGAGAGTTCCCGCCTTTAACAATTATTTTATCCATCATAAACCCCACTATAAAATGAATAATGCCGATTGAAAATTGAAGAATTAAGGCATTCTGCCTTTTTAATGGCGGCTATAGTTTTTTGTAAGGCTGCGAAAATAAAATAGATAGCATACTACAAATATTCATTCTTCAGTCTTCAATCTTCAATAAAAAAAAGCGCTTACCCCATTTGGGCCCGGGGACAAGCGCTTTTTGTCTTTAATGGTGCCGCGAAATTAGTGATGGTGTGCGTCCCCACCCTGGGCCGTATCATAGACCGCTTTAATTATGCAGTACGTCATCCCCATTCCGAGGATCGATAAGGCGTACCACAGGCCGCCCATAAATAAGATATGCCCTGCATCCCAAATCCATTCAAAATGAAATGGAAACATTATCTTCCTCCTTTAAGAGTTCAAAGGTTCACGGTTCACCGTTCAGCCTGCGACGAGCTCAGCCGAATCGGGTTATCTTGTTTCAGAATACTCAGATCGCTCGGTTATGATGCCAATTACCAGTGCCGTTCATCAAACAAAACTAGCACAACATGGCAAATCTCCAACCTCGGAACCCTGAACCGTTGAACTCCTGAACGTTGTTTAGGCTTGGGCCGGTTCCGGTTCCCCTTCGGCAGCTTCGGCCTGCTCTTCCTGCGCCGCTTCCGCAGTTGGCGGTTCCTGGACGTCAGCGCCATCGTCAACAACCGGTTCCGGTTCAATCGGATTCAATTCCTGCTCCTGGGGGAATATCGGCAGATAGCGATAAGACAGGGCGACCATGGTGATGCCCAACGCCACCGGTAAAAGCGTCGTGGCAATTTCCTGCCAGCTTGGAAAGTATAAGGCCCAGTTTTCAAAAGTCAAAACCGGGGCCGCCAGCACCTGCAAAACCATCACCCAGCGATTTAAGCAGACTCCAATTACTGCCAGGATCACAGCCAGCCATAAGGCGCCCTGGCTTTTGCGGCCCTTGCTGGTAATCAGGATGGCGGCCGGGATAACGCCGCAGCCAATTTCCAGGATCAGAATCCATAAACCGTATGCCGACCCTGGATTATTGGAGTAAAAGTCCATCAAAGTAAAGCCTTTGGTCGGCAGGGTAACGGTTGCCCAGTAAATCGTATCAATAATCTTGGCGGTGATATAAGTCGCGATCATCCAACCGGAGATCTTCGCCAGCAGTTCAATGACATTGTCTTTAACCAGTTTTTTACGCGCAATGGTTTCAGTGATTTTGGTAATTAAAATCGTAAAACAGGGGCCGCAGGCCGCCGCCGACCAGGTGAACAGAAAGAAGGTCCAGGGCCAGACGAAAATTCCCTCCCGAAATCCAAAGGGACGCGCATACATCACGCCGGGAACGCCACCTAGTGATCCCTGGTGGAAAAATGAAAGAAACGCACCGGTTGCAGCAAAAACAGCCATGACTTCATGCATGTTGTGACTCAGGTTATGAAAAAAAGGCACTTTGTCGATCTGTCGATTTTCGAGAATCAGCGGAATATACTCAATCGTGAGCACGCCCAGGTAGCAGGTCAAACAGAAGGCCACCTCAGTCAGCATGGAGTGTACATTGGCATGCCAGAAAATAAACCATCCTCTCAAAGGCTGGCCGATATCAAATCCCAGAATCATCAAAGCCGATACATAGCAATAAAATCCAACCAGAACAGCAAAGTTAACGATATTTTTAAGCTCGTCTTTGCCGATGATATATCGCAATAAGCCGGTAAAAAATGCACCGCCGCCCAGAGCAATGATCGCAAGATCAGCCCAGATCCACAACGCAAACCCATAGGCATTATTCATGTTGGTTTGATTGAGCCCCTTGAAATAGACCAGTATCATGGCCAGGGTGCCCCACAACAGAACTAATTGCACGGGCCCGAGCCCCATGAAGAACTGCCAGGCCGGACAGCGTTTAACTCCTTTGGGAATTAATGCAGAATCCATAAGTTTTGTGCTCCTAAATATATCTGGTTTAAATTAAGCTCACCCTTCCGGCAGCTTGGATACTCTACATTTTTTTTGAAATAACGAATTGCTATGGTCTATTTATCCGTAACGGTTGGAATCTTGTTTGTCAGATAGATTTCCAATAATATTCATTAGTCACTGATCAATCGTCAGTCCTTAGGCGTGTTTTTTCTCCTGGCCATCTTGCTTCACGTAGTTGTCACCGGCCCGGCGGACCCACTCGCGGCTGGACATGTAGTAGACTTTGGTATTGACACCCAGCCTTTCCAAAAGACGGAAGACTTTCGGATTCCCGGGTTTGCCGCCGTGACTGTTATCGGGACGGGCAACTTTATGAACCGCGTGCTGGGGGTTGTTCAGATCACCGAAGGTAATGGCCCCGGCCGGGCAGGCCTGGGTGCAGGCGGTCTGATACTCATCCTCTGCCACGTCCCGCCGTCCCTCAATGTAGGCTTTTTCTTTGGCCAGTTGGTAACGATGGATGCAAAAGCTGCACTTTTCGACAATACCGCGCATGCGAACGGAAACATTGGGGTTCAGGGATTTTTCCATGCCATCGGGCCACACCGGATCCCACCAGTTGAATTGGCGAACATGGTAGGGGCAGGCCCCCATGCAATAACGGCAGCCGAAACAGCGCGTGTATATCTGGCTGACGATGCCGGTTTGCATGTCGTAGTCCGTCGCGGTGGCCGGGCAAACCGACACACAGGGAGAGTGACCGCCGTGCCCTTCACAATGCTGGCAGGGTCGGGGCAGAAAACATTCTTCGGTATCCGGAAACGGTTTGCCGTTGGTTAATCGATATACCTGCATCCACGATATGCTGAGCAACTTATCCGTGTCGTCTTCCCGAAATGGCACGTTGTTTTCCGACATGCAGGCCACCATGCAGGTGCCGCAACCGGTACACTTGTCCAGATCGATGACCATGCCGAACTTTTTGGCTTTTTCGTGTTTCATCAGAACCCCTTGGAAATGACTATTTTTTAATGACAAATTTTCAATTGAAGATCTGCTAGCTATTTACCGAGCCCGAGTCCGCCTTGGCGGGATTTCCCCTGTTATTTTATATAGGCCTTTTTTAAGTTGATCTGCCGTAGGCGGACCTTAAATCTTCAATATTCAATCTACAATATTCAATTTACTCACGCCTTGCTGAGTTTGGCTCGAATTCCCCAGGCCGCATCGAAACCGGTGGCCGGATCTTCCACGGTCTGGTTCAGCGTATTATAGCTGACCCCCTTGCCGGCCAGAAAATTGTCGTAGGCACTGTGCCCCAACCCCCTTGGAATTGCAACGACGCCCGGCATAATACCATCGAAATAATTGATCTTCACTTTGGCACTGCCCCCGGGTGTGGTCAAAGTGGCATACTTCCCATGGCTCAGCCCAAGCTTTTTGGCTGTGGCCGGATTTACTTCAACCAGAACGTCATTGCCATTTAAGATGGTAGCCTCAAGGGATTTTACCATAAATGGCGGTGATCCAATATAGCCGCTGGCAAGCCTCATGGTATCGTAGGGAACCAGAATAAGCGGGTAAAAAGAATCATCGCCGGGCGCCGGCACCGATTTGTAATCGGGCAAAGCCTTGATGGCGTTGTTGCTGAATTCAAATTTAGCAGAATCGGTTTCAAATGCGGCCTCCCATTTGGCACCGGAATACCCGGCATCCATCTGGATGCCATCCTCAATCAGCGTGTCCATCAGATCCGCCAGGGTCTCTGCCAGACAGGTTTCGTAATCATCCCAGGAAAATGCCGCCGCCAGCGGGCCCCCCATTTCTTTGGCCAGTTGGATGATCACATCGCCGACATGACGGGTATTGTACTGCGGCTCGACAGCCGGACGGGTGAGGCTGATGATCGGTTTCGGAAAACCCCGGGCAATCGGCACATCTTCATATCGCTCAAGATAAATGTGGTTGGGCAATATCAAATCGGCCTGGGCGGCTGTTTCATCCATAAAAGATGAAAAACTGACGACCAGTGGTATCTTCTCAAAGGCCCGGGTCACCGCCTGGGTGTCAGGCATGGAATACATCGGGTTGGCGCCGCTGACGAAAAGCACCTGCACCGGGGACTCCTGACTGTCATTGATTACGGCCGGCAGGCGATCCAGTAAATAACGGGCGTTGGGATACTTTTCGCTGCCGGCACCGTCCAGGCGAACCTGCTGCATACCTTGGGAGGCAATTTCGTCCATGACGACATCAGGCCACTCGATATAGTCGGCTTCCGGAACGCCAACCATTCCGCCGGTCTGGTTCAGATTGCCGACCAGCGCGTTGAGCATGTGAACCGCCATAAAATCCTGCAAGCTGCCGGGGGAATTTCCGGCGCCCCGACCGCAGATTGCCAGGGGCTTGCGAGCCCGGGTAAAATCTCTGGCCAGACCGGCGATCGTTTCAACATCGATTCCCGTCATTTGCGAAACGGCACTCGGCGAGAATCCCTCCAGAACGAGTTTTTTGTACTCGGCAAATCCGGCAGTGAATTTGGCGACAAAATCCTGATTGTAAAGTCCCTCGCTGATAATCACATGGCCAATGCCCAGCGCCAGCGCTCCTTCAGTACCGGGTTTGGCGGCGATCCACTTATCGGATTTGGCGGCGGTTTTAGACAGTCGCGGCTCAATTTGGTCCATTTTCCCGCCGTTCTGGACCAGTGCACTTTTGCCCTGGAACATAAAGACGGGGGATTCCCAGCCTTCGATCAACCCGCTGCCGAAACTTAAAATATGGTCGCAGTTTTTCATATCGAATCCGGGCCTGGCCCGCACGCCCTGGGTTAGATAAAGTGCTAATTCATAGTTGTCTTCTATCGAAGGGGTTCGGATGAAATTGGGTGAACCATACACGGTTAAAAATCTATTCCACAGCTCGGGGATGGTACCGGAATCAGAGTCGGCGATACAGGCGATCGTGTGAGATAATCCGTTGGCTCGCAGATCGGACAGCTTTTCGGCGATTTCAGTGATGGCCGCCTGCCAGGAAATATTGCGCCATCGGCCATTGACCTTCTTCTGGGGAGTCTGCACCCGGTTGGGTCCATAGAGAAGTTGAGGCCCGGACTGTCCCAGCAGGCAAATGCCGCAATTGTTGACCGGATGTCCGGCCTGGCCCTCAATTTTAACAACCCTGTCATCAACGAGTCGGACGCTGATACCGCAGCCGCCCGGACACAGGGTGCAGGTGGATTTGACGTAGCTGGTTTCACCTTTTTCCGGCACCGGTGTCCAGTCCCAATTTTGGGACCAGATGGAAAGGTCATCGGTCAACTTCCAGGGTATAGGCGAAAGCGCTGTCCCGGCAGCCCCGCCAATTGCAAATGACAAAAAGCTTCGTCTGTCTATTTTCATCGATTCATCCCCGAACTAATATTGAATATTTTCGAATTAATATTGAATATTTAAGGTCTGCCTCCAGCAGATCAATTATAAAAAACCCATCAACGGACCCCTGGTTCCAAGTCGCGAGGTATCATCTAATACAAAAAAAATTTCATCACAGCAAGCTGCGAGGAACTATATCCAAATTGTGATTAAATTAACGGAGCGAAGCGACATCCACAAATATTCAATCTGCAATCTTCAATTTTCAATTATTTATGGCACACAAAACACCCGCCTTTGAGCGTTTGAACACTATTTTGGTTGACGTTTTCTCGCTGGTGACATTCGGAGCAGTCATCCATTTTCATGCGATCCCATGAATTCTTTTTTAAACCGGCAATATTTTTGCCCCAGATATCCCGGCTGATGCCGGTAATCCGGTTGGCCTGATAGGTTTTCAAACTCTCCGATTCGCCGATATGCCCATGGCAGGTGACACAGTCCATTTTACCCATTTTGACATGCGCGACATGGGAGAAAAACACGCAATCGGGTTGCCGGGAATATACCAGCCACGGTACTTCACGGCCTTTTTCAACAAATTGCGCAACAAATTTTTCCTCCTCCGGGCTTTCCCCCTGAACTTCTTCATGACAGTCAATGCATTGGGCCAGCTTCGGAACTCCGGAATAGGTGCCGTCTTCACGGAAAAAATGACAGCTTTCACAGCCATCATCCACCAATTCGTTGTGCAACGCATGATTGAATTGAATCGGCTGCTCTTTTGATGAATAGAGCAGTTGAGGGAAGACAACCCATCCGAGCACCAGGCTGGCGGCCAGCCCGAGAATGAAAAACAGGGTGATGGGTCCGGCAGCACCGTCGCCCGATTGCAGCCTAGCAGGGTCTGTTAAGGAGGGGGTTGATTTTCGATCCCGGGCTTCTGAGGAAATCTCGTTCGCTTGATCCTCTGTGCTCATATAAACTCCGTCGTGCTAAGGTTGATAAAAATGCATGTCAAAATGAACAGACATTGCGCTCGATTCCCAACCACCTTAAGATGACTTAAGTTGGCAGGTTTACCCTATTCAAACCATTTTTGTCAAGCAAAAATCCAAAATCAGAAAGCCCCGTAGCTGTGCAAGCCGGGCAGCAGATTGACCCCGAAATAGGTAAAAATTACAGCTGCAAAACCGAACATGGAAAGATATGCGATGCGTTTACCGTGCCAGCCTCGCGTCATACGCGCATGCAGCAACGTGGCGTATACAAACCAGGTTATCAACGACCAGGTTTCCTTCGGGTCCCAGCCCCAGTAACGCCCCCAGGCAGAATTGGCCCAAACGGCACCGCTGATAATGCCGATGGATAAAAAAAGAAAACCAAGCAAAATAAGCTGGTAGCCCAGTTCATCTAAAACCCGGGCTTCAGGAAACCTGTCCAGCAATCTGGTTTTGGATTCTGCCGGCATCTTGTGAACCAAAAATACGATGACAAAAAACACAAGACAGATGGGAATCGCAACAGTGAAAGCGAGCAGCCAGTTATGTACAAAAAGAACCCGGCTGAAAAGCGCTGCAAAAACAAACAGAACCAAGAACCTGGTTATTTTCAGCCAGAGAATTTCTTCGTCGTCCCGGCCCCTTCTCATCAGGTACATAGCGCTGATGCCGAAAGCCAGTGCAAAAGCGGCATAACCGATAAAACAGGTGATCACGTGCGCAATAAGCCAGTTGCTCTTTAAGGCCGGGATAAGGGGTTGGATGGTACTGGGAATTCCGGGTTTTAGGGAGGCATAGGCCATCACCAGGCAGGCAATCGGAGTCGTGAATGCGCCAATAATGCGGTTTCCGATCTTGCGTTCGACGATTAAATAAATTAATACAATGACCCAGGCAAAAAAAACAAGGGATTCGTATAAATTTGAGAAAGGTGCATGGCCGATCCCGAGTTGGTAAGATTCAACCCATCTCATCAGAATGCCTGCGGTATTACCGATCAAGCCTATCAGGGCAATCCAGGTCGCAACCCTTCCAAATAATTGCTTTCTAAAAATCCAGGCGCTGATGTACAAGAATCCTGCCAGGCCATAAACAAACGTGACTATCGACAACACGAACGAACCGCTCATAATTTATCCTTTGTTATACCATTTGGGTAAGTTTTTCGGTAAGTCTGTCAACTTTGGTTTCCATCCCGGTTTTGTTTTTATTGGCTGTTCCGGCAACGATGACCCGCGACTTTTGACCGGCCGCCACTATTTCGAGGCAGATTTGTTGATGGGACATAAAAAATGTAATGTAGCAGCCGATGATCATCAGGATAAATCCACTGTAAACGACCCAGACACCGGGATCTTTGCCGACCTGCAGCCCGGTATAAAAACGCGGCACATGCTCAACCACCGCTATCACCAGGTTGCCTTTTCGCATTTTATCAAAAGTGGGGAACCGCAGCGGCAGGGTGATCTGAACCGGGTCACCGCCGGGAGGTGTCAAAACACCGATGTAGGCCTCCCCGATATTGTGGCCTCTGAATTCTGAGGATTGCAAAAAATTTTTGATTTCAAACGTTCCCAGATTTTCCGGCAATTGCATTGGTTGATTCATCGTTGCTTTATTTTTATAGACCTTGCCGGTATTGTTGTTGGTAAAGCTCAAGACCGCCTCGTTTGATGGAAGATTTCCATAACTGGCCTGATAAAAACTGATTCCTTTATAGCGCAGGGGATCATTGACTATAATATCTTTATTTAATACGGGGCGTCCCTGCTCCAGAACAGTTAGACTGGATCGAAATTCTTTGGGAGCGCCGGTATCATAAAAACTCACATCAAAATCATCGCAGCGGATCGCAAAATCGAGCTGCACCATCTGTGGTTTATTGCGCAGGCGGATCTGATTGACGCTCTCCCCCTCGGCTATGTTGACAAATCCATCAAAACCGAAAATTGAACCGATCAAGCCCCCAATCAGCAGGAGAACCACGCTCAAATGGACCGTGTAGACACCAAAACGTGTCCAGCGCCCCTTTTCCCCGTAAATGGCAAATCCATTTTCTGTCGCTTCAACCTGGCTGTGGCGAAAACGACGTGCGATGAAGGCTTGAAAGATATCTTTTAGCTGCTGCGGTGTATGCGCATTGGTGAATTCTTGCCGGTGCTTGAGATTTCTGAATCTCGGCAGCCTGAAAGATGGGTTGCGGACAAACAGGATCCGCCGGTTGGAAGATATGCGGTCAATCGAACAGACAATGATATTGGCGGTCAGCAGAACAATCAACAGCTGAAACCACCAGGAATGATACATATCAAAAAGGTCGAGCAGATTGAATAGTTGGTATAACACCCCTCCGAAAGCCTCAAAATAGGCTTGCGGATCTTCGTTTTGCGGAATCAAGGTACCGATTATTGACGTTATGGCAAGACTCAATAGCAAAACGATCGTCAACTTCACCGAAGTAAAAAAATTCCATATTTTGCTAAAGGGATCCGCCGAGATCACCTGATTGCTCATGGGCCATCCTTTCTACTGAAAATGAGCCCAATTTCATACCAAATATATCGACAATAGGCAACAGGGAAAAAAAATAGCCTTCAGCTCACCGGCAGATGGTGATGGATCTGAAGACTATTTCCGATTGTCTAATTGGCGCCTGGTGTAAGGCTATTATTTTTTTACATACAGGCCGCGGGATTTGGCGTATACTTGGCCTTTTCTTGAAAGTTTGTAAAGCGCATTGCTCAATTGTCGGGCATCGAGATTGGTCTTTTGTTTCAACTGCACAACCGTCACACCTTTTTTGGTGCGTTTGATAACATCGTAAACCGTATCCAACACAGTTTTGCCGCCAGCCGCTGCGGCTTTGGTTTTTTTGGCAGGCGCCTTATGCGCCGGGGCGGCTTTTTGGGCAGGCGGGGCTTTGGTGGCTTGCTGGGCGAGTATTTCTACTTTTTTGGTAAGGGCAGCCAACGATTTTGAGACCGCTTTTAATTCGCTTTGTAACTTCTTCATGGACATATCCTCCTTTTACTATTACTTCGTGATTTTCTTCTATGGCAGAATCTTCCAGGAACTTAATACATCATATATGCAGTGTCAACACTGCCAAGGCAAAGATAAGAAATTATGCAAAGGGAAATAGCTTATTGCTTATACTTATACAGCGCACGGCCTGATTGTTCTTATTAGTGTCGATTTAATATCGACTATTCAAAGAAGGCGGGGACAATTTGTTGAGACGCTGTGTATCGACAGTTGACAAAGTACGGACAATATGAAAAGTAGTCAGTTTTCTATAGACAAAATTGATTTATCCACACCTGGTAACGTTATGTTCCAGGGCGAAGTTATTAAGGGGTGTAGAAATGCCGGACAAATCTTCTCTTTCAACTAACAGTAAATTTCAAATACAGTATGAAGCACAATTGAATGCCTCCCAGCTTGAAGCGGTCATGGCCACCGAAGGGCCAATGCTTGTGATTGCCGGGGCCGGCAGCGGAAAAACCCGCACCCTGACCTACCGGGTTGCCCGCCTGGTGGAAGGAGGTGTCGCCCCGTCTTCTATCCTTTTATTAACCTTCACCCGCAAAGCCGCCCAGCAAATGCTGCAAAGGGCCACCAGACTGCTGGATCGCCGTTGTGAAAATGTTGCCGGAGGTACCTTTCACTCCTTTGGCAATCTAATTTTGCGTAAATATGCTGGCGCTTTGGGAATACATTCTAACTTCGCCATTTTTGACCGTGTCGATGCAGAGGCTTTGATCAGCTTGCTGCGCAAGGAAATAACACAGACAACCAAAAATCGATCACTACCACGCAAGCATACTCTGGCCAATATCTTTAGCCGGGCTGTCAATAAGATGATACCGATCGATGACGTGGTTTATGATGACTATCCCCACCTGACGGATGAGTTGGAATCAATAAACAGCATTTTCCACTCGTACAAACGATACAAAAGCGAAAATAATTTCTTCGATTTTGATGATCTTCTGATATATCTGCTGCAGCTTTTGAGAACCCATCCGGATATCCGCAATCGTATTGCTTCATCTTATCGTTATGTGATGGTTGATGAATATCAGGACACCAATAAAATTCAGGCTGAAATCCTGTATCTTTTGACCGGCGACAACAACAACATTATGGTGGTAGGAGATGATTCCCAGAGCATCTATGCCTTCAGAGGTGCCAATTTCAGAAACATCATGAAGTTCCCCGAAATGTTTCCCGGCACCCGAATCATCGCACTTGAAGAAAACTACCGCAGTGTTCAACCCATCTTAAATTTGACGAATATCATCATCGAACAGGCCAAAGAAAAATACTCCAAAAATCTTTTCACCCGCAAATCCGGCGGATCGGTGCCCGTCCTGGTTGAAGCGCAGGATGAAAATGACCAGTCCCTGTTTATCGTTGATAAAATTCAGCAGCTTGGTCGGCAGGGAATTGAGCTTAACCAAATAGCCGTGTTGTTTCGAGCCGGTTACCATTCATTTGACCTTGAGATTGAGTTGAGCCGGGCCCAACTTCCGTTCATTAAAGTGGGTGGATTCAAATTCGTCGAATCCGCACATATCAAAGATGTTCTGGCGCACCTGCGGGTGATATCCAACCCGAAGGATCGCATAAGCTGGTACCGCATTCTGCTGCTCATCGAAAAGGTCGGCCCGGCAACCGCTCAAAAAATCTATAACGCCGTTATCGGCGAGGCTTCAGGCTACACCGGGCTGCTGACTGTCAAGTCAAAAGCAATTGCCGGTGCAGGTCTCAAACGGTTAAAAGATCTTTTCTCCATAATCGACACCTATGCGCTGCCACTTGAAAAAATGGCAGAAGCGATAATCGAGTACTATTTGCCCATTTTAAAAGATCGGTATGACGACCATCCCAAACGGACCAAAGATCTCGAACAACTGCTCACCATCATGGAGCGATATAATAATCTGGAACAGTTTTTAACCGATATGGCACTTGAGCCTCCTAATACCGCCATGGGTGACACGTTTACCGTTGAGACACCGGCAGATGATCGACTGGTTTTGTCCACCATCCATTCGGCCAAGGGACTCGAATGGCATACTGTTTTCATAATCTGGGCGCTGGACGGACGCTTCCCCTCCCCCCATGCCCTGCACAAAGAAGAAGATCTGGAAGAGGAATTGCGATTAATGTATGTGGCGGCAACCCGGGCCCGCGAAAATCTGTATTTCACTTACCCGAACCAGGTCTACGATCGCAGCCTCGGCATCGTGTTAAACAGCCCTTCCAGATTCATTGATATGATGTCGGATAGTATCCTCGAAAAACAGTCGGCGGGATACCGGTCCGGGTATTGATTGGCGGCGTTTAAAACCGAATTTCAGCCCAGCCGCTGGCTGTGGAGGCGTCCAGTTTTATCTAAACAGATACTTCAGCTTCGCGGAATTTATCAAAAAAGCGAATATCGCAGGAATGTATTCGATCGACTATAAAAAAGGAAAGAGCGAAGCGATTCCACCCTTCGACATTTGATATTCTGCGGTTCGCTTTTCCTTTGTTCTGCTGCTGATAGGTCACGTCTTCAGCCTGATTCGCTTTTCGACTATGCGGTGTTTCGTCAGAGGCACGGGTCACCGCATGGGTCACCGTGACTGTCAAATTTAGACATTGCCTTCATGCCGGGCTCATGATATGTCCCCGCTCAGTTATCCATCGAATCCTTGATCATCGAATCTTCTAGCGAGGCCGGCTCGGTTCTACTGAAATAAGATAATATCTGCATAACTTTAATGGCTCCTGAATATTATATTCTGATCATCGGTTACATTTTCGGCTTTTACATGGCCTGGAACATCGGCGCCAACGATGTTGCCAACTCCATGGCCTCCGCAGTGGGTGCCAAAGCCATCACAATTCGTCAGGCCGTTTTCATCGCCGGGATATTAAATATCGCCGGGGCGGTTTTTATTGGTTCGCATGTCACCAATACCATCCGCAAAGGAATCGTATCGACCGAAATTATGAGCGACCCGCATGTGGCCTTGATTGGTGCGCTTTCCGCACTGCTGGCGGCAGCTTTGTGGGTTAGTTTTGCGACCTGGAAGTCATTGCCGGTATCAACGACCCATTCGATTGTGGGGGCCATGATCGGATTTGGAATTATGGCCGGTGGTATTAGTGTCATTAACTGGGGCAAACTGGCAGCCGTGGTGGCCAGCTGGGTGATTTCGCCCGTTTTTAGTCTAACCATCGCTTTTGTCATGTTCAAAATTATTGTTAAATTAATTTTGGAAAAAAGGGATTCATTTAACAGGGCCCTGAGGATGTCGCCCGCCTTTATCGGGATGGCTGCATTCGTAGTGGTGCTGTCCTTTTTGTTTAAAACACCGCTGGGCAAGAAGCTGTCCATTGAAACGTGGATGGCTTTGCTGGTTGCATTCATATTCGCGATTGTGATTGGATATGCGGGCAGGCTGATTATCCGGCGCTTTGTCGGCAGGGACATCGGCAATGGTACGGAAGAGGTTTTCCGCAAAATTCAGATTGGAACATCATGCTATGTGGCTCTGGCCCAGGGCGCCAATGATGTTGCCAATGCCATCGGTCCTCTGGCCGTCATTTATTTTTTAGTCAAAACCGGCAATGTCGGGGCGAAGGTGCCGGTGCCGGTATTTCTGCTTTTGTTTGGGGGCGTCGGCATAGCGGCCGGCATCGGCATGGCCGGTCATCGGGTGATGGATACGATCGGCACAAAAATTACCACCTTGACCAACACGCGTGGTTTTTCGGTAGATTTTGCGGCGGCTTCCACGGTTTTATTGGCTTCAAAATTAGGATTGCCGGTTTCCACAACCCATGCAGCTGTGGGCGGTGTATTGGGGGTCGGTCTGGCCGGCGGTATCGAAGCCGTAAATTTCGGCATCGTTTTTCAGATAATGCTTTACTGGATTCTCACGGTTCCCGCGGCGGCCATCACCAGCATGGTCATTTTTAAGATACTCCAACTGTTTACCTAAGCCGGGGAGCTAAAAAGATTGAAAATTGTCGATTGAATATTGTTTGACCTGCTTTATAAATATGGTAAACACAGAAATAGTTTTCGGACCAATTCCTCAAATATTCAATCTTCAATTTCAAATTCAACAAGGAGGGGGCTATGCGCATACCATTCCTGTCACTATTTTTGACATCACCCTTCGAAGGGCTGCAGGAGCATGCCGAGAAAATAAAAGAGTGCACCTGGGCTTTTCAGCAGGCCATCGAATGTCATATAACCGACCAGTGTGAGTCCTTTGAGGAATTCAGGCTGGAGGTCGACAGGCTGGAAAGTGAGGCCGACGCCATCAAAAGACGCATTCGCGGCCATTTACCCAAGGGAACCCTGATGCCGATCGACAAATTTGAGCTGTTTCGCTATCTCCACGAGCAGGACAAGGTACTTGATGCGGTGGAAGAAGCGCTGGATTGGCTTTCCTTCAGATCCGAACCCGGCATTCCGAAAACGCTTGAAAAGGACTTTTATCTGCTCGTGGATGCAGTCATGGATCCGGTGGAAGAAATGTGTCGCATGGTGTCCGAAGCCCGAAAATATTTTATAAACTTCTCGGCAAAGCAACGCAGGCTGGTCAAAGACATTATCCATACCTTGCGCCAGCAGGAACATGAGGCTGACAAGGTGGAGGATGCAATCAAACAAAAGGTGCTCAACATGACCATTGAGTCGGTCATCATTTTTCACATGATCAGGCTGGCGGAAACAATCGGCTCAATTGCCGACCATGCCGAAAATGCCGGTGATATGATGCGGGCGATGTTGGCGAGGTAGCAGGGATTATTGAATATTCAATCTACAATCTTCAATACCAAAGGATTGCTATTCGCGAAAAAACCCCCACCACATAAAATAAACGAACCCGGCTATCGACACCACCGCGATCAAATAGCCCCACCAGTCGACCGGTTTTTCAGCGAATCCCAGCTTATCCACTTCACCGACTTTCTTCTGACAGGCTGTACATACCTTGGCCTGCAACGGCAGGTATGCATAGCAGTGCGGGCATTTTTTGGTTAAATAATCGTCGCTATCTAGCTTGCTGCGGCTTTTTTGATCAGGGTTCACCATAAGGTCCTCCCGAGTCAGCTGTTTAAAAAACCATTCTCAACGACAATCTCACTGCGATTTTTAATTTGCTCAAGCCATGCTTCAAATGTTTTAAATCTTTTTTGCTGCAACAATTGTTCTTTAATTCCGGCTTTTTCTTTGTCGAACTCATCCATTGCAGGAGTTTTTTTCTGGATGAATTGAATCACATAGTACCCCTTGCGGCCTTTAATAACCTCCCGGGGCAGTTTATTCTGATCCGAAAGCTCAAATGCCATGCTGGCCAGATCACGCTCATAGCCGATATTCGGTATGGCGTCGTTACGCTTAAAAAATCCGGTAACTGATGGTTTAAGATCGAATTCTTGGCCAACCTCCTGCGGGGGTACACCGTCTTTTAGAGCAGCCAGCACAGCTTCGGCATCTGCTTTTGCTTTTTCATCCTTTTTATCCCGTATCAGATCGACTTTGACTTTTTGCTCCGCCACACTTAACTCGGGTAATTGAGACGGTCGTTTTTCGACTATCTCCATAATATAGTAGCCATCACCAAAGTCTTGAATATCACTGACCTCGCCCTCAATCAGATTGAATGCCGCCTCGCCAAACTCGGCTTTCTTTTGCACGCCCTTGGGCGGGTTCTGGCGGGTAAAGAAGTCTGGGCTGACCAGGGCAAGCTTTTGCTCAGCGGCGATTGACTCCAGTTGGTCGCCTTCAAACGTGGCATCGAAGACAGATTCGGCCGCATCATAAGCAAGGTTTTTGGAATATTCAGCTGCCAGTTTTTGGCGAATGTCGTCCGTGGCATCGGACAATGATGTGGTGGATGCATCATTCACCTTTTCGACTTTAATAATATGCCAGCCGAATTGAGTTTTCACCGGATCGCTGATATCACCGGCTAGCATGGAAAACGCCTTGTCGGAAAATGGCTTGACCATCGCCTCTCGTCTGAAAGTGCCCAGATAACCGCCTTTGTCTTTGCTGGGGCCTTCTGAAAATTGTTGGGCCAATTCTGAAAAATCCTGTCCGCCTTTGGCCTTTTGCAATATGCTTTCTAGGCGCTCTTTGGCTTTGGCAACATCTTCCGGGTTGGCTTGCGGGTCCACTTTTATCAGAATATGCCGGGCTTCAACGGTCTTCGGGTTTTGAAATTCGGCTGGATGTTCATCATAGTATTCACCAATCTCATCAGCGCTAATATCGACCTGTGAAACAAATAATTTCGGGTCGAACTTTAAATAGCGGACCTTCAGAGCCGGATCAGTTTTATAATTATCCTTGTGGATTTCAAAATATTGTTCAATTTCTTCAGCAGTCACGGCAACATCTTTATAACGATCGGCTTCCAGTAGAAAAAAGTCTAAATTGACAGTGGCGTTATTCCATTTAAACCATTCAACGGCCTCCTGATCCGATACTTTAACACTGGCCGTTATGAAAGTATTTAATTTCTGTACCAATAGCGCATCGCGCTGGCTGGTTTCAAAAGACTCGGGGGTCAGATTGTTATTGTTCAGGATAACCTGGTAGCGGCGAGGATCAAATACACCGGCCACCTGAAATGCGTTGATGCTTCTAATGGATCGGGACAGGTCTTCGTCGGAAACCTGGATATCCAGTTCGGAAGCCTCTTGACGCATGAGGATATTATCGACAAGCTGATCCAGAGCCTTTTGCTCCAGTTGCAGGCTTTTGATCAACTCTTCATTAGCGTTGTTTCCGAAACTCTGCCGTACTTGATCAATCAGACGTTTATAGGTGATACGATACTCTTCGATGGTAATCGTATCACCATTGACGGATGCCACCCGGCCCGACCGCTGGGAAGTCCAGCTGCCGACGCCCCATAGTACAAACACCACGACAATTGCTCCTAAAATTACTTTGATCAACCAGGACCCGGCATGTTTACGCATTAAACTGAGCATGTGATTCCTTTCTATGTTACAACTTTTCTATATTACTACTTTATCACGATATTCTCAACTGGAAACAGATCGGCACCGGTTGGCAGGTTGCCTGGTTCAATTCGGTTCCGTTTCACATCGAAATCGTTGATATGTTGAATAATCGAAATTGATTCCAAAATTTAAGCGCTTATGATATTTTTTTATCAGGCTTTTGTCAACTGCATATGGCGATAGATGCCTGGCAAAATACGATGCAACCAAACAATTTAAGTTGAAATAGCTATTGACACCCCTATTGGTATTTGGTAAAAAAATGTCTTTGCGACTGGGGCTGTAGCTCAGCTGGGAGAGCGCATGACTGGCAGTCATGAGGTCAGGGGTTCGAGCCCCCTCAGCTCCACCAACAAATAAAAGGTTAGTATCAAGAGGTAATTTCAAAACGTTCACTATTGTTCAGTTTAATGCAGGTCATATCACTAAAAGTTGCAAGGCCTGCAGTGATAATTGAATAAAAATGGATTTAGTGGAGTTACCTTGTCCGGCTAACCTTTTTTTATTGGATATACCCCACGATTTTAGTAAAGTAGAGAATCATGGCCAGAGCCCCTGAATTTGATATCAATCCAGCATCCCGTGAGACTTAATTGCTGCAATCCCGCCCGCGGCGGGACTGACGTGGCCCAACGAAACCGGTTTTCGTTGTTTGAAAAATCAAGGCGTGATCCGATGATCGATATTGCACCATCAGCGCGCAAACGACTATGTTTATGGTACTTGGGAGCACTTCTAATCGGATGCGTCACTATTCTCCCTTTTCAGTGCGCCGACGCTGAAACGGAATCCAATAGCCGCGATGATGGTCGATTGATTCCGGACTTGCGAAAGCAATCCAATAAAAATCCAGCTCATCTATATTTTGCAGACCGTCATAATTTTTTTCTAAAATCTGAGCTCAGGGTCATGCATCAACCGCATAATCCGGTGGAGTTCGGGCGAGCCATTGTCGAAGCCTTGATAAAAGGACCGCAAAAGGGATTGGTGCGGACAATTCCAGCCGGTACGAAACTCCGCGCCATCTATATCGACCCGGACAGCGTGTGTTATGTCGATTTATCGGCGACAGTTAAAAAAAAGCACCCCGGTGGAAGCAATTCAGAATTGCTGACCATTTACTCGCTGGTCAATTCACTTATATTAAATGTTACCGAAATTAAACAGGTCAAGATACTGATTGATGGGAATGAAGCGCCCACGCTGGCCGGACATATTAATTTGCAGTTCCCCTTCAAGGCCCATATGCTGCTAATACGATGAAGAACAAATCCAAAATAAACAACATCAGAAACATCGGTATCATCGCCCACATCGATGCGGGCAAGACCACGGTCACCGAGCGGATTTTATTTTACACCGGCCGATCCCATAAATTGGGTGAGGTTCACGACGGTGAAGCCGTGATGGACTGGATGGTTGATGAGCAGGAACGAGGTATCACGATTACCTCAGCCGTCACCACCTGTCAATGGGAAGACTATGAAATCCATGTAATTGACACACCGGGGCACGTGGATTTTACCATTGAAGTCGAACGCTCCCTGCGGGTGCTGGACGGGGCGGTCGGGGTATTCAGCGCCGTGGAAGGCGTGGAGCCTCAATCCGAAACTGTCTGGCATCAAGCCGACAAATACGGTGTCCCCAAGATGGCCTTTATCAACAAGATGGACCGGGTCGGAGCTGATTTTCTGGGTACCGTTGAAATGATGAAAGAGCGTCTCAAAGCCAATCCATTGATCCTGCAATTGCCTGTCGGCCAGGGTGACGACTTTACCGACGTTATTGATCTAATCGAAATGAAGCAAATCCGGTGGGATGAACAAACGCTGGGAACAACCTATGATCTGACCCCTATCCAAGATCATAATCTTCAACAGGCAGAAGAATACCGGGAAAAAATGATCGAGGCGGTGGCCGATTACGATGACGAGGTAATGGAAGCCTATCTATCGGAGCTTCCGATTGACTCCGTAAAACTGCTTGATGGAATTCGCAAGGCCACCGTCAACCTGGAACTGGTCCCGGTGTTGTGCGGATCAGCGTTGCGCAACAAGGGTATTCAGCCACTGATGGATGCGATTGTAAAATTCCTTCCAAGCCCCGTCGATATTCCGCCCATAAAAGGATCGCACCCGGATACCGGCCAGGTAGTCGATTGTATCGCCAAAGATTCCGAACCGCTGGCGGCTCTGATTTTCAAGGTCTCCATGATGGAAGGTCGCAAGCTGTCATTTGTCAGAATCTATAGTGGTAAAATGAAAGCCGGCAGTGAGGTTTACAATCCAACGCTGAAGAAAAAAGAAAAATTGGCTCGCATCCTGCAGATGCATGCCAACAAACGCGAACGCATTGATACGATCGGTGCGGGCAATATCGTGGGGGTTGTGGGCTTAAAAGATTCATCCACCGGTGAGACGCTGTGTTTGGCCGATCATCCTGTTTTGCTTGAAAATATCGAGATTTACGAACCGGTAATCTCGGTGGCGGTGGAACCTAAAACCCATGCCGACCAGGAAAAAATGGACGAGGTGCTGCAAAAGTTTATGGCTGAAGATCCAACCCTCATCGTCCGCAAAGACGAAGATACCGGTCAGACCATCCTGTCTGGTATGGGTGAGTTGCACCTGGAAATAATCACCAGCCGCATGCAGCGGGAATTTAACACCAATGTCAACGTCGGCAAACCCCAGGTGGTTTATCGGGAAACCATTGCCAACCGGGCCGGAGCCGCTGCCGTTTTTGACAAGGAAATTGCCGGACAGCGTCTGTATGGTGAGGTAAAATTGACCGTCACCCCCTTGTCCAGAGGCACGGGCAATCAATTTATATCAAAAATTTCGGGAGATGAACTGCCCCGGGTTTTCATCGATGCCGCCCGCAAGGGGGCGCTGGAATCACTGGAAAGCGGATCATTGATGGGTTACCCGGTGGTTGATGTCGAAGTCACCTTGCTGAGCGTTCAACACAAGGATTCCTTGAGCACCGAACTGGCATACACCGTGAGTGCATCCATGGCCAGCCGCGAGGCCCTGTCCAAAGCCGAACCTTTTTTATTGGAACCGATCATGGATGTGGAGGTGTTTGTACCCGAGGCGTTTACGGGTGAGGTAATTGGCGACTTAAACGCCCGCGGTGGCAAAATAGGATCGATTGATCACAAAATGGGATCCCAGATCATCAAAACCACCGTTGCCCTGTCACACATGTTCGGCTATTCGACCTCATTGCGATCGGCCACCCAGGGGCGAGGCACTTTTACCATGCAGTTTTCCCATTTCGATCGCAGCTGAATCAACCCATTCAAACACAGAAAGCCAGATCATTTGTATCATAGAGATCCGTCACCGGCTGAATTGGGATGCCATCCGCTTATCATACCCAATTTTCCATTTTCCCACCGTTCCACCATTCCATTTAATAACCTGAAAGAATGCACCGTCTTTCTGAAATGGAATCAAAGCCTAATCCGCTGGCACAAGACTGTTTACTTCTTTTTCTTCCCCTGCCCTTCCATCGTAGCCAGCCAACCTTCAACTTGCTTCCGTTTATCAGCATCTTTACTATGCTTTAAGGCCTGCTTCAGCTGCACCATGGCATTTTTGTAATCTCTCTTTCTGAGATAGTAAACACCGAGATAATAATGGGCGTCGCCTAATTGCTGCTGCTGTCCCAGACTCTGCCCCAGATAATAATAGGCCGGTATAAACTTTGGATACTGCTCGGTCAGCTTGTGGAAATTAGCGGAGGCCTCCGGCAAATTTCCCATCTCCATCTGCGTGCGCCCCAGATAAAAAGCGCATTCCGGATCTTGCGGGATCATGCCGCAGGCACTTTTCAGTGTTTTGAGGGCCGGGGGAAACTGGCCGTCGAGAAAATATATCCAGCCCAGATCTTTTAATATATATGGATCAAACGCTCTTTTGGTTAGCGCTATTCGAATCTCTTGGATGGCTTCCGATCGTTTTCCGACTCGGGCCAGTATCAAGCCGTAGCGGTAATGGGTCAGCGGATCAGCGGGGTTTCTGACGACATCGGCTTCGAGCCGGCTCAGTATGGTTTCCTCATCGCCATAGCGGGTTTCTACCCGGGTGTGCACCCGGTTAAAATTATCCGGATTGACCAGGGCAATGGGCCTGGCGATGGCGTTGTATGATTCAATCCATGACTCGATGAAAGCAATACGATCCTCCACCGCCGGGTGGGTTTTAAGGTAGGTGGGGATCTGGTCCGATCCGAACCACGTTTTGCCGCGGATTTTCGTTAAAATCTTTAGCAATCCTTCGGCGCTGTATCCGGCCCCGGTAATAAATTTGACTCCGAACTGATCGGCCTGCATTTCATCGTCACGTCCGTAAGCCAGTGCGGCGGATTGAGTGGCAGCCTGGGATCCCATCGTAACCGCCTGGGCTGCTTCCCCGGCTCCGCCGACCCCCAGTAAAACTCCGGCCGCCAGCCCGGCCAGCGAGGCCCAGCCCATCTTTTTCTGCCGCTCGATCTTTTGCGAAATATGCCGGCAGTAAACGTGGGCGATTTCATGCCCCAGGATACCGGCCAGCTCTTCTTCTTCATCCATGGCGTCTATCAATCCGGTGTAAACAAAAATGTGACCGGCCGGGGTGGCGAATGCATTGTAAACATCATCTTTGATCACATGAAACTGGTATCTGAATGGCTGTTGCGGCAGGGTCGCCAGAATCCGTCTGCCGATATCATTGACGTAGTTGACGACCAGCGGGTCATCAATTACATCGTAGTACTTATAAATGGCTGTCATCATCTGGCGCGACAGGTCTTCTTCTTCTTTAATCGTGATACTGCGAACCACCGGTGGCACAAGGCTGACCATGGCAATCACGGCGATAATCACAATAGCAATGGCTTTTTGGCATGATAACATATTATTCATAGAACAACCCTGGCCCAAGTTTACGTAAAAGTTCCTAAAGCGTCTAATTCTCCTGCAACGGAAAAGAATTAGGGAGTCACTGCCGGTTTCGTAGCCGCTTCGTCGAATTCTCGAATTCGTCGCACTCTGTCATTTTATAGTATGACAGAAATTGAAGTTTACAACAAGATTGATACCGGAGCGCTATATCCAAACGTGCTTATGTTGCCACATTTTTATCCTCTTTTCAAACATCAAATTTTGTGTTAGATCATTAGCCCATGGCAAAAGTAATATGCATCGCGAATCAAAAAGGCGGAGTGGGCAAAACGACCACAGCCGTCAATCTGTCGGCGTCTCTGGCGGTGTCTGAAAAACGCACCCTGCTGGTCGATTGCGACCCCCAGGCAAATGCGACCTCGGGGGTTGGCATCGATCGGTCCACCACCGACAAAACCCTGTATCACGGTATGCTGGGACAGGCGGGATCCCATAGCCTGATCAAGGACAGCGCCATTGCCACTTTAAAGGTGATCCCGGCCAACGTGGAATTGATCGGGTTTGAGGTCGAAATGATGTCAAGCCCCAATCGTGACAACGCCTTAAAGAATCTCCTTGCCGATCTTAACAGCTCGTTTGAATACATTATCCTGGACTGCCCCCCTTCATTAAGTCTTTTAACGGTGAATGCGCTGACCGCGGCCGACTCGCTGCTGATTCCATTGCAGTGCGAATTTTATGCCCTTGAAGGTTTAGGTCAGCTGTTGCAAACTGTAAAACGCATCAGGCAGGCCCTGAATCCGGATCTTAAAATAGCCGGGATACTGTTGACCATGTTCGACAAAAGAACCAATCTGTCATACCAGGTGGCCGAGGAAGCCGAAAAATACTTTGATAATCTGGTATTTAAAACCATAATACCCAGAAACATCCGGTTAGGTGAAGCGCCTAGTTTTGGCAAACCCATACTGCTCTATGATGCGACATCGACCGGCGCTCGCAGCTATCTCGAATTGGCCAAAGAAATTCTGGCAAATGGCGATTGCGGGACGTTAAATGATTGAATATTTTCATTATTCAACAGTCAATTCCCCGAATAAGCGGGATTTACGCTGCACGACAACCGACTTGTCCGGAAGGGGTTCACCATGCAAAAAAATAACCTGAGGAAAAAGACCGCCGCCGGTAAAGTCAAGCGCAAAAAAATGGCCCTGGGCAAAGGTTTGGGTGCCCTGATTCCGGGCATCGAAAAAGAGGAAGACGCAAAACAGGATTTTTTTTACTGTGATATCGATCTGATTCGGCCCAACCGGTTTCAGCCCCGTGCAACTTTTTCCGAAGAAGATCTGAAGGAACTGGCCGACTCCATCAAAATCCAGGGTGTCCTGCAGCCCCTGCTGGTGCGCAAAGATGATGCCGGCTATGAACTGATTGCCGGCGAAAGGCGATTAAGAGCCTCTAAACGGGCCGGCTTAGCTCAAGTTCCGGTGGTGTTAAAACGGGTGTCCGATGACAAACTGCTGGAAATGTCGCTTGTCGAAAACATCCAGCGTCAGAATTTAAACCCCATTGAAGAGGCCGAAGCCTATCACAGTCTGATTACACAACTCAGCCTGACCCAGGATCAGGCATCGGCCCGGGTGGGCAAAAGCAGATCGGCAGTCGCCAACTTTTTGCGACTGCGCCAGTTACCGGATCAAATTAAAGACAGCATTACCGACGGCACCCTGAGCATGGGGCATGCCCGGGCGTTGCTGGGCGCCGAAACCTCGGCCCAGCAGGTGGCGGCCTGGCGTGCGGTTATTTCCAGAGAGTTATCGGTTCGCGAGACCGAAAACCTGGTGCGTCGCCTAAAATCTGAGAAAAAAAAGCCGAAGGTTTCCATAAATCGTTCTGAACAGATATATCTTACCAGCCTTGCCGAGGATCTGTCCCGCCACCTCGGCACCAAAACTCTGATCAAAAAGAATGGGCAAATAGGGAAAGTTGAAATTGAGTTTTACAGCAATGACGATCTTGAGCGTTTGATAGAGCGCCTGAAAAAAACTCAATAAGTGTCGCAAAGAGGTTTTGGGCAGATATACGGAACAACCACTGCAATTGTTTTGGTCATTGGATATTGAAATTTGGTGTTTGGAATTTGTGATTTGTGATTTTAATCATGTATAAAGCCTTCTGGTCCAATTGATTTAGAATTTACTTTGAAAGTCCCCTAAAGCTGAGCAATGTATATTGACGCCCGTAATGTCCATTCATATAATCATAGATGGCTACAACCTGATCCGCCAATCAAAGCAACTGAGCGCTCTTGATCTACAGGATATTCAACTGGGTCGCGAAGCACTGGTCGATATGCTGGCAGCTTACAAAAAGATAAAAGCGCATCGCATCACAGTCGTTTTTGACGGGACCAGATCCCCCTTGCTCTCCCTCCAGCGGGATCGTTATAAGGGGATCACAATTGTGTACTCACATTATGGCGAGTCGGCGGATACCGTAATAAAGCAGATGGCTCGCCGGGAAGCCGAAAAGACCCTGGTGGTGAGTTCCGATTTAGATATTGTGCGTTCGGTGGAAACGCAGGGTGCAGCGACTATCAGTGCGGTGGAATTTGAAAATAAGCTGACCCTGTCCCATTACGCTGATGGAATGAGAATCGACCGGGATGCATACATCGGCTGGAAGCCGACTACCAAAAAGAAAGGCCCCAGCAGACGAATGTCCAAAAAACAGCGCAAAACCAAGGCCAAAATTCGTAAACTATGAAATTAGAACACAGATTTGGACAGATCTTCACAGATTTTAAGAGAGTGAATATTGCTTTTTAACTATTAACCATCAAATCAAAATATCCGTGTAATCGGTGTTCATCCGTGTCCCAATATAAAAAATAAAGGAATCAATCATGTGTGAAGCCAGTGCTTTTTTGCTCGATGGTGATGACCATAAATTGATCATGGAGGCTGTCGATACGGTCGAACCGGAAGAAGATGGAGTTCGGCTGATTAACATTTTTGGCGAACAAAAATTTTTAAAAGCCCGAATTTACTCGCTGTCTCTGGTGGACAATAAAGTGTATTTAAAAGCATTGCCGTAATGAAAATATTCATCGCCAAAACATCCGGGTTTTGCATGGGAGTGCGCCGGGCCGTTGAAATGGTTTTGGATGCGCCGGACCAGCATGCCAACCCAATTTTCACCTATGGGCCACTGATTCATAATCCTCAGGTGCTCAGCCTTTTACAATCGAAGGATATCACAATATTGGATGAGATTCCCGACCAGGGATCCGGTACGGTGCTAATCAGGGCCCACGGAGTTCCACCGATCACCAAGCAGGGACTCAAGGAAGCAGATTTTAAGGTTATTGACGCAACTTGCCCACGGGTTATTAAAGTCCAGACCATTATTCGCAAGCACGCCAAAAAAAATTATGCCTCGATTATAATCGGCGACAAAGATCATCCTGAAGTCATCGGCCTGCTCGGTTATGCCCGCCAAAAAGGCTATGTGATCGGTACCATAGAAGAGTTGGAGGCGCTGCCGGTCTTTGAAAACGCGATCATCGTTGCGCAGACAACCCAGAACACCCAATTTTTCGACGCTGTAAAAAGCTGGGCGGCCGCCAACCACCCTCATTACAAGATCTTTAATACCATTTGCGATTCCACTGAAAGGCGCCAGGCCGAAGTCAAACGTCTGGCAGAGGCAGTTGATGCCGTGATTGTAGTGGGCGGCCGCAACAGCGGTAATACCCGGCGACTGACAGAGATAGCGCGTGAAACCGGCATACCGGCTTATCACATCGAATCCGAAACGGATCTCAAGGCCATTGATTTGGATGTGCTGAGTTCTGCGCGGCATATCGGCATAACTGCCGGTGCCTCTACCCCCAATTGGATTATAAAAAAGGTGTACCGCGCCCTGGAAGCCCTGCAGGTCAAGCGCAAAAACAACTGGCGCCGCATATTATTCGGACTGCAGCGGGGCCTGTTGCTGACCAACATCTATGTCTCCCTGGGAGCCGGGTGTCTGAGCTATGCCTGTTCGAAGCTGCAGGGGTTCAGTCAATTTTTTCCCTATGTGCTCATAGCGATGCTCTATGTTCAATCCATGCACATTCTGGCACATTTGACCGGCAATAAGGCCGATCAATTCAATGATCCCGAAAGAGCCAGCTTTTATGAGAAATATAAGCGGTTGCTTACCGTCCTGGCCATAGCCGCCGGCGGTGCCGGCCTGGTCATCGCGTTCACCCTGGGCCTGTTTCCATTTTTACTGCTGCTGGTCATGAGTCTGCTGGGATTATCATACAATCGGATACTGGTTCCCAAGCGATTTATCTCTGCCAGGTACAGAAGAATCAGAGATATCCCCGGATCCAAAACTATTTTGATTGCCATGGCCTGGGGAGTTGTGACCGCTTTGCTGACCCCGCTTTCGCTGGCCGACAAACCGCACTGGATCACCGGGTTGATATTCCTGTGGGCCGCCGGTCTTGTCTTTGCAAGGACGGCCTTCTTCGATATTCTCGACATGCAGGGAGACCGCATCGTCGGTAAGGAAACCATCGCCATCCTGCTGGGAGAAAAACGATCTCTGAGCCTTTTAAAGATCATCCTGATTCTGCTGATGGCAGCCCTGTTCGTTTTGAGCGCATTCCATCTCATCTCTTATCTTGGTTTTTTTCTAATCAGCTCTCCGATATTGCTTTTACTTCTTTTGTCTGCATATGAACAGGGAATCCTGCTCCCCAGTGTCAAACTCGAATTGCTGGTCGAGACGAACTTTCTGCTGGCTGGTGCAATTGCGTTTCTCTGGGCGCTTGTCAACTAAACTACGGAAAGTTGGCCGACGGCACACTCAGTCGAGTCGGGGCGTAAGTGAGCAAGGAAAGCGCAGAGCGTTAAAAGAATTCGGAAGTCGGAATGCGGAAGGGGGAATTGGGATTTTGGTAGATGGAGTTGCCTGATTTCGGAAGGGGAAAAGCAGAGTGCAGAGCGTTAAAGGACAGTGGATCTATTGGAAGTCGGAATGGGGAATGATTTGAATTCCTTAATTCCTAAATTTCTCAATCCCTGAATTCTTGCTTCCGTCTCTGAATTTTGGTTCAGTAGCGGAAACAAGCCGTTTGATATTATCCCTGTGGCGCATGAAAATGAAAACAGCCATGATGGCGGCACTGACAGTTATATGAGGTGAGTCGGTGGTAAACCATGCCACCCAAGGTAAAACCGCGGCCGCGGCCAGGGAACCGGCCGATACCCGTTTCGATGAAAACAACACGACGATGAATGTCAGCAGGGCGCTGAGACAGGCCAGGGGTGAAAGAACAGTGAAGCAACCGGCGCAGGTGGCAACACCTTTACCCCCGTCTTTCAATTTCATAAACAGCGGATATAGGTGGCCGAAAAATGCCGCCAGGGCGACAGTTGCAAGCAAGAGATCACCGGTGCCCTGATTTTTCCCTGCCAAAATTGAAGCCAGATAAACGGGCACGGCGCCTTTGAGCACATCGCCGATAAATGTCAAAAGCCCTAAGGTTGATCCCGCGACTCGACTGACATTGGTCGTGCCGATGTTGCCGCTACCCTGCTGTCTGATGTCCACAGACGTAAAAATCCGGGTAAGAACCACCCCCCAGGGTACGGACCCCAATAGATAGGCAAAAACCGGCAGTCCCACAAACGCGAGCATATGATAGAATTGAAAGTCAGAAACCATGGAACCTGTTAAACTCCCGATTGAAGATGTACTGGACTTACACACGTTTCGGCCGCAAGATATCCCCGACCTTTTAGAAGATTACCTGACAGAGTGCCTCAAATCCGGTATTTATTCGGTTCGAATTATTCATGGCAAAGGCAAAGGCATTCAAAAAAAACGGGTGCAGGGAATTCTAAAAAATAATCCAATGGTGGCATCGTTGCGCGATGCCCCTCCGGAGGCTGGCGGGTGGGGGGCAACGTTAGTGGAGTTATGTAAAGTTTTCAAAATTGATATTTCAGAGTGATGCTTCAGGACGCGCGGCTTCAGGATGCCCTTCGAATATTAAGCTTCTCCGGTGGGAATTGCGGGCAGTAGTCTCGCCCTGGCGAAGGATCGTTAACTAGGCTGCCGGCTTCAGAACTTCCCCGATCTTGTCTTCCAGGACTTTCATATTAAATGGTTTTTGAATGAACCCGTTGCAGCCGCGGTCAATTATAGCGCTGGCCCTTTGATCAAGGCCGTAGCCGCTGGAAAGCAATACCTTGATTGCCGGATTGATTCCTTTAAGCCTATCATAGGTATCGCCGGCTTCCATACCGGGCATGATCATGTCCAGCAAAACAAGATCAACGTCGTCCGGGAAATTTTTATAGACATCCACAGCCTCCTGGCCACTTCTGGCGATTAATACCGAAAATCCCAGCTTTTCCAGCATTTGTTTGCCGACCCCGACGACGATCTCCTCATCGTCAACAAGTAGAACTGTTTCTGTCCCGTTCACCATTTCCTGCATTCCTCTCTTGTTAGCTTGGGAACCTTCTAATTTACTTACCGATCTTGAAATTAAGTCTAACAGAAAACGGGGAAAATTGCAAAAAATTAGATCAATTTTTATGGGCTATATTTCTGAAGATTGCAAGGCGGGTTAATTCTACAATTAGACTGTAGCGGCTTGGTCATATGGCGGGAATTACATCTGCTGGATACATACAAAGCCCCAGTTGGCATTGGATAAATTTTAATGGAAACGGCTGCCCGGATTAGGACTTTAAGGCACCCACGCAAACACAACAACATCGCCACCGGCTACGAGATTGCCGGATAGCCGGGTATTATCATTGCCGTTTGGCCTTGAAGCGAATAACTCACTAACATTGATGGTATTCTGGTCGGCGATGTACCCCACACCGGAACTGTCCGGTGCCCATTTAAACTCCCCGACGCCGCCGCCGGATACCAATTCGCCGGATACCTGGTCGGTGTCATCATTGTCCGGGGTCGACGAGAACAGTTCGCTGGCACCGCCCACATCATGATCCGCAGTGTAAGCAATTCGGGAACTGTTCGGCGCCCATTCAAAGTCTGAGACATCACCGATAGCCGCCCGATCACCCGTAATTTGAATGCTGGACCCGCTGGCAGGAAAAGTCGTATACAGCTCAACGCCCGGAGCAACAACCAGGTAAGCGATCAGTGAACTGTCCGGAGACCAGTCAAATTCTGTTACGTCGCTGGGATCTGAAATACTACCCGAAACAAAAATATCATTATTATTGATAGGTTGGACGGTATACAATCGAAAGAATCCTGTCACGCCCTTATCGGATATAAAAGCAATTCTACTGTTGTCGGGTGCCCACTTAAAGGCGATTACTGCCTGACCGGCGCCCATGCCGGAGCTGTTTATTTGCGAGCTAGCAATAACATTTGGTGGTGCTGTGAAAAGATCAATAGCATTGGCAGAATTTTGATTCGCCGTGTAGGCGATCCGTTGACTATCAGGGGCCCATTCAAATTCTTCTACATCCTGGTTAATACCAAATGGTCCCGAAATCAGCAAGTTGCTGATACCGTTCGGTGTTGAGGTAAACAGTTCGAATTTGTCCAAAAAAAACTGATCAGCGATGTAGGCCAGGCGCGAGCTGTCCGGGGCCCAGGCAAACGCAAACTCGCCTGATCCCGCAGGATTTTCTTTAATTCCATTGCCTGCCATGGCACCTGATACGCTGACGGATGGATCATCGCCATCTGATTGAGCGACATACAACTCCAGTTCTCCAACAAAGTCCTGATCGGCCACATAGGCGATCAGGGTACTGTCTGGCTCCCATTGAAAGTCCTCTACATCGCTATTCGAATTGACCAATTCAGATATAACATTTTTTTCTATTCCATTTGGAGTAGACGAAAAGAGCTCAAAAAAATCCACAATCTCCACGATTGCATCAGCAGCATCGGAAATATAAGCTACACGGGAACTGTTCGGCGCCCAGGCAAATAAATAGACACCGGACCCCAAAACAGTTTCTTTAATTCCGATGCCGGCAAGGGGCACAGAAACCTTCACCGCAGACTCGCCGGAGGTTTTATCCACAGGCACCACATAAAGCTCAAACAAATTATCTGTGTCCTGGTCGGCCACATACGCGACGTATATACCGTTGGGCGACACTTCAAAGTCAACTACATTGCCGCCGGAAACCATTGCCCCGGAAAGCTTGATGATATCCGTACCGTCATCAAACGAAGCATAAAGCTCTAAAGTTCCTTGGGTATCTCTATCGGCCAAAAATACAACCGGTGGAAAAACCGGCGTTTCCAATGATTCGCCATCGCCGTTGCCGCCGCCCCCGCCGCACGATAACAAGAGAAAAGATATCAACCACAGGCTGGTAAAAATCGCTGTTTTCGTCGCAGCGGCATTGCTCATCGATGGTTTTTTCCGGAACCAATCAGACATTACGATCCTCCTTCATCCTTGGAGCTTTCAGCATTTTAATATCGAGGAGTTGCCACACAATTTCTAGCAGGGGGTGGCTTGAGCTTTCCAGCTATAACGGGGAAAGGTAAAAGCACGTCAGGGCTTTACAAGATATCCTTGCCACCGGGTGCCAGGTCCCGTGGCGGCGGGCTTAGTTTGGCAATAATAATTGGAACTGATTATAAACATTTTGGCAAAAATTTGCAACCCCTGATCGTATGGCGATAGCGGCCGGTTGAAACGCAAGCAATCCGATATTGCGATGAATATAGGAAGTTGCAGTTTGAATGACCGATATATTTTTCAAGATCATCGTCACCGCAATATTCGGTCCAATTTCGGCCTGGATTTTTAACAGACTGGTGGCCTCCAGCGGAGCCTGGGTCATCGGCAATGAACAGATCATTTCTTTCGTACTCTCGCCCGTCGGAATGGCTGCCGTCATTATTTCAAGCGCCCTGGCGCTGGCAATCATTTTTGCTGAACAGGCCGGTATCATCTTAATCGCCTGCCGCTTCAATGCCGGTCAGAAAATATCAGCCTACCAGGCAATCCGGCAGATGTTAAAATATCTGCGCGTCTTGATTGAGTTGGGACTGCGACAGATCATTATCAGCTTCCTGTATCTCGCGCCCTTGGCTGCTGTCGCCGGAATTACTTTTTACATGTTGAGTTCCCAGCAGGATCTCAATTATCTGCTGGTGGAAAAACCGCCGGTTTTTTGGATCGGCACTGCGATAGCTGCCGGGCTTGGCATATGCGGACTGTTGGTGATTGCATGGCTGTATATCCGTTGGATTTTTTCAGTTCCTTTGTTTTTATCATCGATCGGATCGACCTAAATCGCCCGGTAGCTGTCACAGCCCACCGCGGCAGTTCTAAGGATGCGCCGGAAAACTCTCTCAGCGCAATCCGGCGGGCCATCAAAGGCGGGGCGGATTTTGCCGAAATCGATGTGCAGGAAACAGCTGAATTACTTCCCTTAATTATGACGGACTGGAAAAAGTAAAAAAACTGAATCCCGACTTAAAAACCGGATTTATTATAGCTAAATCCATCGGTAATATGTTTCGAGTCGGCACCGACTTCTTAAGCCTGGCTTCGGGTATGGTGAATGCCGACGTGATAGCGGCGGCCCGCAAAAGAAAAATGGAAGTGCATGTGTGGACGGTCAACCGTCCTGACGGCATGTCCTACTTTATCAATTTGGGTGTTGACAACATTATTACCGATTACCCGGCAAAACTGGCGGCTGTTATCAATGAAAGAGCCACGTTAAATGACGTCGATAAATTTCTACTGGTCGCAGCGGACATGCTGAAAAGGTGAACCTTTCGACATTTGTAGCAAAGGAAGTAGAGTCGCCAACTGTCCAACGGATCCTCTTTTTCTAAGTGCCGTACCCATAAAAGATACGATACTTAATTGACAATTTCATTCAAAATTTTGGCGCAAGTTAACGGCAAAGCCGTTCTTTCTTGGGGTCAACCCGCTGAAATTTCTCTAATTTTAATTTTTATAAAAGTTGGTATTGATCTTGCTTTATGATGGGGTGTCGCACGAATTATTTTTGGAACGTCTCGGGAGGGAAATTTTATGGGTGCCAATTTAGATAAAAATGAGAAATCTTTTTTCATTATTGATAAACATGAATGGAAAAATGGTGCTATCGCAGCCGGAGCCCCGGATTATGCGGAAAATCTGATGGTAATCCCGAACAGAGATGCTGCAAGAAAATCTTCCAGTCAGTATACGTGGTTGGTTTGTCCCCATTTATCGCAGCCGGATTTTGTTTATCGCTACTATCTGGCCTCGGGTTTGATCACCATGGTTCTGGGAAAGTGCTTTTGTGAGGACTGCCTTGACCGGATTTTATCCAATGATGACCTATCAGAATTAATTGGCTCTTGCAGGCCCATGACGGATAAAATATTTCAGGCTAATTTTATCAGCCCTTTGATTGACAGCAACTTCAACTTTACAAAAATGTTTGAGCAGGAAGAAGATTATGAAAACCCGCCGAAAACCTGGATTACCTGTTCTCACACCGCTACGTGGAGTTCACTCAAAAAGGCCTATGAGACCGGGGGGCAACTTTTCATATTTGAAGGATTTTTTACCTGTCAGGACTGTTTTGAAAAAATTCCGACCGACAGTTTAGTGGATTTGCTGTATGAAGGCGAATCGATGACCGACGCCTTTTTTCAAAACAGGATAATTGATTCCCTGTATACCATCAATTATGACAGTTTGGATGCGGTCGGGCACTTTGAGCATACTAGGCACAAATGAAGTTCCCCGACGCAAGCGGACGGGGTATTCAAAAGCCCATACTTACTCTAAACAGCATCCGCATCAGATCCAACCAAAGTCGCATTATTTATGGATAAATTTTAATGGAAGCGGCTTCGATTCGACTGAGCTCGTCGCAGGCCAGCCGCGGCATTTGATTTCGCGGTTGAAAACCGCTCCCACATTCCTTGTACTTGCTCTTTTTATTTAACCAGATTCACTTTTAATTTATTTGGCCCTTGATGAGCCGCGCCTGCCGTTTCGAATTTTGAATTTGGATCATTGGGATTTGTTTGAAATTTGATTGTCTTTTAGACGGCCGAATTCGAGCCGGGCCTCTTTTAAGCCAGATTGCAGGAAACCACCGCCGCCGCCGCAGCAGCAGTAATTGTTGGAGCGGTTCGGATGCATTTCGATAAAATTTTCTTCCCCCACTACGGATTTTACGACATATCGCAGATCCTCAGCGATTGGGTCGCCAAAGGTTTTGCGCCCGATTTGACACGGATCTTGAACGGTAAACTTTATTTTTAGGTCTTTGTTCCAGTCGGCGTTAACGTTTAATTTTCCCCGCCCCAGCCTTTGCTGCCGTAGGTCCAGCCCGCCCCCACGATGTGCAGAATCTTCCAGAGGGGAACCATCTCGTCGGGCTCGGTCACCGGTTCCCGCGAATTTTGATTCAGAAAGAAATAGGCGCCTTTTTTGTCAATCGGTGCCTGCATCTCATTAAATTCGGGTTGATCCTCCTGATACTCCTCGAGGACATCTTCAACCACAAAGGTAAAATCCTCCGGCGATGCTCCCATGGCACTGCAACTATCATCTCTTAGCGCCATATCGCATGAGCCGAGGATACCTTTGGGGCGCTCCTCGCGGGGCCAACTGGCGCGCACATTAAAAATAAGTTGAGGGATGTCGATTTTCATGGGACATACATAGATGCAGCGCTGACACATCGTACACATCCAGGGCCAATCAGATTTCAATATCTCATCGTCTAACCCGAGGGCCGCCATGCGCAAAAATTTCCTCGGATCCATCCCTTCAAGCCCTGTCGCGGGACAGCCGGAAGAACATGCCCCGCACGTCAAGCACAGATTTAAGTTGTCCCCTTCAGGAAGTATCTCCTTGACTTTATCTATGAAAATACTTTTCTTTTTGCCCCCCAGCCTGATGATATCTTCTGACATGGATTTCTCCTTTGGTTAAAACCTGAGTTTTGCTCGATTCAGGTGATAAGTTGGTCAATTGCACGGCAGTCCATTATAGGTTGAATTTGCAATCCCTCCGTTGGGGGTTGGCCTGGCAAGAATCAAAGGCCCGGCATCATTTTCCTCGCCTCTCGCCTGGGAGCGGGTTTCAGGTGTCAACCGGTTAGCTGACCATTGCATTCACGAAATCTGCCGGGTAGATTTTACCACCAACAGTTACTAGCATATGCTCATAATATTTTTGTGGGGAACCTTTGTTAAGAGGAAATTCAACATAAAATTAGCGCTTGATTTTTCTAATCCTGCTTGCAGGGGGATTGGCTCACGGCACTCTGGGCGTTGGATTTCCGATGATCACGACACCGCTAACCGCGCTGATGGTCTACGTGCGCGGCGCCATGCTGCTGGTGCTGCTGCCGACCCTGAAAATAAATCTGGTAAACGTGATTGCCGGAGGACATTGGTTTTTGCAGCTTCAAATCGCCCTGCTCGATGCAATATGCCCCATGCGCGCTGCCCCTTGCCCCAAACCCCGCACCCCGCAACCCGCACCCCGCACCTCGCAACCCGCACCCCGCACCTCGCAACCCGCACCCCGCACCCCGCACCTCGCA
>CACVKW010000573.1 GCA_902749685.1 Olavius sp. associated proteobacterium Delta 1
AAATAAAGATATAGTGGAATATGCCTTGTACGTCAAGAAAAAATGGAGCACAATATATGGTGCTTAAGAAATGTGCTATGGCAGAAAGGGTTGTGAGGGGTTGTAAAAAGAGGGGAGTGGATGTGAGCATCTATCGAAATGATGGGAATTACCCCATTTTGGGTCAATTTTGGACAGACTCATCCCTTGAACCCCCAGGGTGTCTTTTTTATTATGAGGCATACATTTCTATGGGATAATCAGGATCGCA
>CACVKW010000574.1 GCA_902749685.1 Olavius sp. associated proteobacterium Delta 1
CCCTTGAACAAAGGAATCCTGTCGATTTTAATTTTTGCGGTTAAAAAGAAAAGATCCTTTCTTCTTTAACCGCAATCGGAGCTTGAGTTTAACCGGATATTGACCTACAATAAAACCAGCTCTTTGACACGCAGCAAGCTTCCTGGACCCCCCAAAAAAAAGTGCTCTTTAGGGGGCAACGTGCATCGGAATATATGCCGGCCA
>CACVKW010000575.1 GCA_902749685.1 Olavius sp. associated proteobacterium Delta 1
CCTGGACAATCTCGGCATTGTCCTGAACACCATCATTGTCCGAGTCCATATCCACCAGATTGTTCAATCCATCACCATCATAATCGACGTCCCAATCCGTCCCCCAGAATGATAGCTCATCACCATCACTTATGCCATCCACATCGGTATCCATCTGGTACCGGTCAGTCCCGTAGATCGCCCTCTCTTCAGCATCCGTAATCCCATCACCATCACTATCCCATGAGGCCGGCATTTGGTTCAGTAATTTGATATCATCCACTCTGCCGCTGCCGCG
>CACVKW010000576.1 GCA_902749685.1 Olavius sp. associated proteobacterium Delta 1
TAACAACCACCCTACATATAAGGAGGATTTTTTTCAATGACTCGTATTATTACTCACTTTATGACTCATTCTAAACCCGTTTTTGGACAAGAGTGAAAGCAACTGCGCTTAAAACGAAAAATTACCATCCAGGATTTGAGCGCTAAAACCGGATTGACTCCGGGATACTTGTCAAAAATCGAAAACAGCCAAAA
>CACVKW010000577.1 GCA_902749685.1 Olavius sp. associated proteobacterium Delta 1
CGAAGCCTGAAGCGTTCCGCAGGAAAATATCACGCTTGACGAGTCATCTTATGGGACAACGACATTTTACGGCGACAAGCCCTTTATATGAATATCAGATCGCTAATGGAAATTCTGCTGGACACTTCGCGAATCATCGATGAAGAGGCAAGCGTTTAAGAAGAGAGAACTTAGCATGACTTAGCTGTCTATCTCGACCATAACTTTTTGAATGCCGTCAAAGTCAAAATCCTCGGCCAATTGAATTAATTCGTCACACAAAGGTCCCATGGCATCGGATTCGGACTTCAGCTCTTCGGCAATTGATTTAATTTGTATCACATCCCCCATATCAGCAGCCGTTCTGATGCTTCCAGTCACCTTCTGTAAGAGCTCGGGCGGCACTGATGCAATCGCCTCTTTGTTGCTCGCAAGGGTCTTCTTATCAGCCGCGGGACCTAAGGTCCCAACCGCATCTAAAGCAAACTGAGTCGCATTTTCCAGTTCTACAAATTTCCGCTTCAGCTCCTTATCAGGGACCGTCTTTGCAGCCTGCCCTCTAACGAGTTTTTCCAGTTCCACTGCGGCTGTCTGAAGGTTTGTGGCTGCCAGATTTCCCGCCAGCCCTTTCAGGTTATGCACCAAACTGTGGGCCTGCTTAAAGTCTCTGGCTCCTAGAGCCTCGCTGATTTCAACGGCAACCCCGCCATAATCAGCTCCAAAATCAAGCAGAAGTTTGCGGTAAAGACGCTTGTTGCCCGTCAAGCGTGCCAAACCGGCTGCAAGGTCAAAACCCGGTAGCGATTCCGGCAGTTCATCTGTTTCGGTGACAGCCTCCTTCTCCTTGGATTGAGAACCTTCGACCGGGATTTCCGATTGTTGAACCTGGACTCGTTGCTCAATCGGCTTTATCCATTTTCGTAGAGTTGAAAACAGTTGGTCCGGGTCAATCGGTTTCGTGACATGGTCGTCCATACCTGCCGCAATGCTCTTTTGTTCATCGCCGGCCATGGCATGGGCGGTCATTGCAATAATAGGTACTGGATGCTTGATACTCGATTCTGGATACTGGATGCTGGAAGCCTGAGAATCGAATTCTGAGGACTGAGGACTGATTTCCGTCTTCTGTTTCCATCGCTTTCAGCTTTGTGTCCTCCAAAGAAACGGCGGATCTAGGACTTTGAGCCTTGAGCTCTCTTCCCGCATTCCCCCTTCAGAATTCCCACTTCTCCCTTCCGACTTCCGCATTCCGACTTCTCTTTTCCACCTTCCCAATTCCGAATTCTTTTCGTTGCTTCATCGCCATTCATCACCGGCATCTGAATGTCCATCAAAACTGCGTCATACTCCTCTTCCTTGACAGCTCTAACGCCTTCCTCACCATTGTTAGCCAGGGAAACAATCAGCCCTGCACTTTCAAGGATTTCCTGGGCAACCTGCTGGTTGATTTCATTTTCTTCGACCAATAGTACCCGGGCCCCATGGATGACAGCCAAATCATCATCAGCCTGTTCTTTATCGTGGTCACCCGGGGATAATATATGAACCTTTTCACCCATGGCATGCATAATTGCATCAAACAGCAGAGACGGGCTGACTGGCTTGAGCAGGAAACCTTCCAGCCCCAGCTGTTCGGCCTGATGAATAATCTCTTCGCTACCATATGCGGTGACCATGATAATGGGGGGTACCTTGTTTATATTTGGATGATTTTTGATGTGCCTGGAGGCTTCGATACCATCCAACAAGGTTTCCAGTTGTGGACTAAGTGCCTTTAAGCTATAGCTTTATTATTTGTTAGGTTGGGGATGCAAATGCCAAATTTTGTGAAAATCCAAACTTTAACTTGACATTTTCACATAAAAAACAAATTATGATGTATGATCAAGCGAGATATAACAACAGAGTTGCTGGCATCCGCCGGGGAATATCCTGTAGTAACTGTATTCGGGCCTCGCCAGTCCGGCAAAACCACATTGGCGCAGATGACATTCCCTGACAAGTTGTATTATTCTTTGGAAGACCCTGATATACGCATGGCTGCGGATACAGATCCGCGAGGTTTTCTGGCAAATTTACCTGATGGCAGTGTATTGGACGAAATTCAGCGCCTTCCGCAGCTTTTCTCCTATATTCAAGGAATCGTTGATCGGACAAAAAATACGGGCATGTTCATTCTGACTGGCAGCCATCAGCCTGAACTGCACCAGTCTGTGAGTCAGACCCTCGCGGGGAGGACAGCGGTATTGAGCTTGTTGCCATTTTCACTGACCGAGCTGAGTAATTACCGGAAGAACTGGGAAGCTTTCGAGCTGATCGTCAACGGTTCGTACCCCCGCCTCCATGAAGAGAAGCTGAAACCCAGCCGTTTTTTCAATGGCTATCTGCAGACCTATGTCGAAAGGGATGTTCGCGCCCTGATCAATTTGAAGGATCTAAGACAATTCCAGCAATTTTTGACTCTCCTGGCGGGCCGAATCGGACAAATTATTAATTATACTTCACTCAGCAATGATGTCGGTGTCTCCGCCACCACAATAAAAAACTGGATCAGTGTTTTGAAAGCTTCTTTCATCGTATTTGAACTGCCGCCATTTTTTGAGAACATCCGAAAACGCGTTGTCAAATCGCCGAAAATTTACTTCAGTGATGTTGGTCTGGCCGCATATCTTTTAGGCATTGAGACATCAGATCAGTTGTATCGCGACCCGTTACGCGGGGGATTATATGAAAATTTAGTTGTTCTGGAAGTTCTTAAAGCCCGCCTGAATCGAGGAAAACGACCGGAATTGTTTTTTTACCGGGACACGCATGGCAACGAAGTAGACTTGGTAATCAGGCAAGCAAGAATCCTGATCCCAATTGAGATTAAATCGGCTGCAACTTTTACGCCTGATTTTTTGAAAGGTATTGATAACTTTGCAGCGGTGGCGGGTGATCGATGCGCACAAGGATTCGTCCTGTATAACGGCAATGAACAATATACGCTTAAAGGAACGCGAGTAATGAATCCCGTCAAGCACAAAGGATTGGAAAAACTTTGGTGATCAAATTCCTCAAGCCCCTCCACAGCCATACCGGTTTCATTCTTCGAATCCCGAAAGCAAGGTTTGAGTTGTCGGCTGATCCGCAGCAAGTCTAAGTCATATCTATAATATTAGCCACTTCTTTGCCTTTAAATTGATTTAGCTGTCTAACTCTAATATAGATTTTTGAACGCCATCGAAGTCAAAATCCTCTGCCAATTGAATTAATTCGTCACACAAAGGTCCCATGGCATCGGATTCGGACTTCAATTCTTCGGCGATTGATTTAATTTGTATCACATCCCCCATATCAGCAGCCGTTTTGATGCTTTCAGTCACCTTCTGCATTAGCTCGGGAGGCACTGATGCAATCGCCTCTTTATGGCTCGCAATGGTCTTCTTATCAGCCATGGGACCTAAGGTTTGAACCGCATCAAGAGCCTGCTCTATAGCATTTTCCAACTCTGCGAATATCCGCTTCAGTTCCTTATCAGAGGTTATCTTCTCAGTCTGCCCTCTAACAATTTTTCCCAGTTCACAGCGGATTTTAAATCGGAATCCTTTCCTTTTTCATTCCGCATTCCGCCCTCCAATCTCTCTTTTCCGACTTCCGCATGCCTGCCGCGGCATAGTCCCGCCCTCCAGGGACGACGACGGGTCCGACTTCCAACTTCCAACTCGCGTATTTTGCGAGCGGCGGCATAGCCATCCATGACCGGCATTTGAATGTCCGGGAGTATTGCATCATAATAGCTATCTTTTACAGCATTGGCAGCCTCCTGCCCGTCATTGGCCACCGTGACATTCAGTCCGCCACCTGCGAGGATTTCTTTGGCCACCTGCTGGTTGATTTCATTGTCCTCAACTAAAAGGATCTGAGCCCCCTGGGTGTCCTGCAAATCTTTACTTTCTTCATTTCTTTCCGAAATCCGAGAGGTCTTGGGTATCCCTTCCCCAAACGCATGCATGATCGTATCAAAAAGAACCGAAGGGCTTACCGGTTTGATCAGAAAACCGTCCAGCCCTATTTGTTCGGCCTGTTGCATGATTTCCTCGCGACCGTAAGCAGTCACCATGATAATGGCCGGCTGCATAAGAATCGACCATATCAATGAATTCCAACATCGGCTTATTTAAAAGTTGACGCAACAATACACCACTAGTAACGAGCAATGCCGCAATCGTGATTACGAAGGCTAAACTGGATGACAGAAATAGCTGTTGGCTAAGCAAACTGGCAGTAACCAGATGGATTGACAGGACCTGCTACAAAGAGATGCCCGGGTATAAAGATCTGGATTTTGACGTCACCTATTTTTATCGAAGTATGGATTATCTGTTATCGGTCAAAGATGATTTAGAGTTTGCCATTTTTGAAAAGCTCAAAGACCTTTTTAGCATCAATCTGAAATTGACATTTTACGATATAACCGCATCGTTTTTTTACACCGACCATTGTTAGAATCGTTTTGCTGTGCAAAAGCGCTTGAACAAAAAAACAATGTAATTACGAAAAGGCAGCATGTCATTTTGATGGTAATTTTCATTAGGTCCGCCACATTGATTGCACAATTAGTGTAGTTAGAGCGCACTCTATTCCGGCAGGGGATATACGTTTTAAAGTTCTCTGTTTCTCATCCAGATTTTCCATCGAAAGCAGCGGCAGGTGCAAATTGTAAAGGGCATTCAATACTCCGGCAAGTGCCGCCTGGTCGATCAGATGACCGGCCAGCATCATGACGGGCGCTTTTTGCTCGGTCTTGATCCGACTGATCGCCATTCCGGCCAATCGATCAGACCAGGTTGCATCCAGCAGTCCTTGTACCCGGATTCGATAGGTGGCCGGTGTTTCCAATTTGAGACCGTTCCATTCGGATGATTGATTCATGATAATTGTCCTTTTTGTTCTAAATCGAATTTTTAAGTTAAGGGAGCTGTGTCGTGTCAATCTAAAGCGCTGTCTAAGGAATCAAAAGAGCCGAAAAGTCCTAATTGTGGTATTAAAAAAGGCCTATTGGGGGAATTTGACAGAAGGTTGGGAATCAAGAATTGGAACCGGATGCCAGTTGCCGGATGCCGGTCGAAGCGGAGAGGAGATCCCGCGGCAGCGGGGATACCCGATACCGGGTGCGCGATGTTGGATGTTGGGTATCTGAAAGATGGATGAGGGAACTTTGAGAATAGAGGAGGGGCAGACGAGGGGACTTGGGGCGAGGGTGAGGAGGAGACGAAGAGATTTGGAGAAGGCGGAACTGAAAGTGTCGTTGGGTGGAGATTATTTTATGGGTCTAAACGTATTCGGGATTCGAAGCTGAGATCGGCTCAGCCAGATCTGATCAATCCGGTGAGTTGTCTGACGCGGTTGAATGCGGATCTTGTGCTCTCCCCCATGTGTCAATTCGATGGCAATGGGATGATCGCTATCACTTGCCCAAGCGTATACACCTACCGGATGAATATCCAGCCAGTTCCCCAACCGGGTCATCCCTTTGCGGGTTCCGATCTGTTCATCCACCTGCAACCAAACTGAATCCGTCTGATCGCTGTTTATGTTGCTTTTACCTCTTAACCAGGCAGTGTACCGACCCGCCGGTGCTGAAAAACGCATCTCAACATAAACCTTTGGTTGCGATTCTGCCCGTTGATTCGCTCCTGAGAAAAACTCGATTGCCTGGCCGATTGAAGCCTCTTCGTCGTCGACCACACGAACACCAATGGACGACCGATCTGTTATCGATTCGCTGTTTAAAATGATATCCTGTCCGGAATCATACATCAATGGCATTGGAGAGCGGTCTCGGACTGCTCCGGTGATTTGATTGACGACTGCAAAAACGATTAAACCAATATACAGCACATGCAAGATAACCAAAGCGCTCTTTTTCCGAAAGATATCGAAAAATTGATGGGTTGTCTTCAGTCCGAATAAAAAGCGAAACAGCTCAAATTTCCGAATAAGTTGTGTATAAAGTGCCATGATGATCATAAAGGAGCTGGCAAAAACGATCGCCCATTTTAGGGCATCATGAATCTGCCAGGTCATTATGAAATAGCCGATAGCCAACAAGACAGTCTGGTGCAGAATATAAAATGGCAGCACACCTTCATTGGTATATCGCAGGATAGGACGATCAAAAGCCAGAAACCGCATACCAAATCCGAGAATGGCAAATAGCCAACTCCAGGCACTGGAGAAGGAGAGCAGCGTATATATCCAATCGCTGATCCAGGCCGGGAAAGTCACACGTGACGGGCTAAACAACTGGTATAAGTATACGGTCGATAAAACCAGGCCCAGCAAAAGAGAAATCCAGCACATATTTTTAATATGCTGTTGGAGTCGATCGCTGGACATAATCATAAAGCCGGAGATCAGAAACCAGATATAATACAGAAACCCCCAACCGCCGGCGCCAACATCCAGAACTGCCTCTGGAATAAGCGCTTTCATTATCAATAGCGGAATCGGAAACCATAGATACATCAATCCCGGTATGGCAACCATGGTCATGATCCGATTCAGAATCTCCCGCCCGTTTCCTTTTAACCAGATAAATAAGCGATAGCAGATCAGGCCGTATATAAACAAAAAGAGAAGATACCATAGATGCATCCCGTGATATGCAAAATTCCCCGGCATGCCTATCGCCAAATAAACACTGTCAAAATATCGGGGCAGAAATGAAAAAAAGGACCCTGAAAATTGACCGTGAGTTAATCGCTCCAGGTACACTTGTAAGGCGCTGTGCGTGATCGATGCGATAATAACCGGAACCATCAGTCTCAGTAACTTATCTACGTAGAATCTCCGCCAACCGCCGGATTTCCCGATTGCATAGAATAAGCTCGCGCCGGAGATGATGAAAAACAGCGGCATCATCCAACGGGTGGCAAACACGTTCCATATCTCCACCCAGACAAAGGTATGGACATTTTTAACATGCCAATCGCCCAGATTGAAGAATCGGGTGCTGTGATAAATAAAAACGACCAAAATGGCCAGTACACGAAGCCAGTCAAACTCATACCTTCTATTTGGCGTAACTGTATTCATCTACCTCCTAGTTTAGTCATTTTCATGGATCATCAGCCGAATCAATTTTTCCGGATCTTCAGCTCGGTCCAGCATACCGTTGATGTTTGATTTCACAATATCTTGCAATCGATTAAATATGCTCATAATTTGCTTACACTTTGTTCGGTTTTTAACGAACACCTTCAGCATTAAGTGTGCCAGTTCCCTCCAGTTGTATAAGCTATTGATATTCTGTGTTTAATTACAAGATAATCAGGAAAAAATGGTTGAAAATAAACCGCATTTTGGCAAATTTTACTAATAGTGGGTTTTTACTGCCAGTAGAAGCTGATTTTTTTAATCGCAATATTAAGACTTGCTCCCTTCAAGCAGTATGATGCTGGTATCGATAAATGATTTATCCTCTGGCAGAAGTTCATCCCTGCTGATTTTCACTTGCCCCTCGGTACCTAAATCCAGTCCTTTTTTGAGAAGTCTAATTTGCCTTGTTCTGGCTTTCTTGTAATCAACCTCTGCTCTAACCTTTTTTTCTAGTGTTTCCCGCATGAGCTGGCTAAGAGATTTTTCCTGACTGGCAGCAATGATCTTGGGCGTTCTCGGATCAGGTTGTCTTATCCGGCCAGGGGCATAATCTATCCAGCGGGCAGGTCGGACATTTTGGTTTGCGGGCGGAACAGATCTCACGCCCGAAAAACACCAGCCGCAGCGAGAAATCACTCCAATCGCTTTTGGGGATGATCGGCATCAAATCATACTCGATTTTGACCGGGTCCTTGTGGGTGGTAAACGCTAACCGCTGTGATATTCGGCCGACATGGGTATCCACCACGATGCCCGGATTATTAAAGACTGCCCCCAGCACCACATTGGCGGTTTTGCGCCCGACCCCGGGCAGTTCGACCAGTTCTTCGAGCGTACGCGGTACCCGACCGGCATGATTTTCCAATATTATTTGGCTGCAGTTTTTAATATTTCTGGCCTTATTGTGATAAAATCCGGTTGACCGGATATATTTTTCAATGGTCATGATCTGCGCCCGGGCAAAATCATCCGGCGTCTTCAGATGTTTATAAAGTTCCCGAACCACCTTGTTGACCTGATTGTCGGTGCACTGGGCCGAAAGGATTGTGGCCACCAGCAGTTGAAAGGGCGTCTCATGAAAAAGGGGTGTGACTGCTTCAGGGTAACGTTCTTTGAGAATCTTGCGGATTCGATCGGCGCGGGTCTTACGTTTCATTTCAGGTGTCCTTTGAATCTTGTATCAGGGATGTTACCTTTTAATTGGATGTTGTCAGTTGCAATAATCAGGTTCCTGATCTATTTTATTAGATTGCAAATGAGCACGGTTGTAAAGTTGGCGGCGGCGTCAATATAGTGGAGATTATTTGATAGCCGGCCCTGCTGTATAATCGAGGAGTATTGGTTGCTTTAGCGTAAATAGTCAAGTGCTATTCAATGTTTCTCGCTTAACACAACGTACAACAAACAACTGACAGCGATATAATATCACCGTTATTTATAACATCTCAGAAGCAAAAAACAGACCATGAATACCGATAAACGAAAAGTACGAGCACTCGGCCTGTGTTCAGGCGGGCTGGACAGCACGCTGGCAGGCGTCGTCCTGCGCGACCTGGGCATCGAAGTGGAATGGGTCACTTTCGAAACCCCGTTTTTCAGCGCAGCCAAGGCTCGCAATGCCTCGGAAAGGACGGGCATACCGCTAACCGTCAAACCGATATACCCGGTCTACATCGAAATGCTGAAAAATCCGCCGGCCGGCTACGGCAAATACATGAACCCCTGCATGGACTGCCATGCACTGATGTTCAAATTAGCCGGCGAAATCATGCGCGAAAAGCATTTTGATTTTCTTTTCAGCGGTGAGGTGCTCGGTCAACGACCGATGTCGCAGAACAAAACATCGCTGCGCTACGTGGAAAAACACTCCGGGTTTGACGGCTATATTCTGCGCCCGCTGAGTGCCAAGAATCTGCCGGCAACCATTCCTGAAAAAGAAGGGCTGGTCGACCGGGAGATGCTGCTGGACATAGCCGGCCGGGGACGCAAAACCCAGATCAAGCTTGCTGAAAAATTAGGCGTCAGGGATTATCCGGCCCCGGCCGGAGGATGTCTGCTGACCGACAAAGGCTACACCAACCGCCTCAGGGACCTGTTCGAGCACCAGGAGCATTGCACCGAAGAAGAGCTGCATCTTTTGAAATACGGCCGGCATTATCGCTTAAACCCGGAAACCAAATTAATTGTCGGCCGCACCGAGACGGACAATGAAAATATCCTCCAATATCACGACCCGCAGGTCGATACCGTCATCGATCTCAAAGATTACCCCAGTCCGATTGCCCTGGTGCCGCACGGCGCCAGGAAGGAATCGATATTGCTGGCCGCCTCCATTTGCACCGGACACAGCAAGGCACCGCAGATGGCACTGGTCGATGTCCTGGTCAAAACGGCCAAAAAACAGCAATCCATCAAGGTAATCGCTCTCCAGCCGGATGATGTCCGCAAGCTGCTGATAACTTGATAACAGCAAACAGAGGACAGAAGGCCGAGAACTGATGACTGCAAGCACATTACCGCGGAATCCGTAAACATCCGTGGTAAAAAATAATTCGTAATAAATATGATTACAAAATTAACTGTTTCCGACCGTAGATTCCCGCTGGAGGATGGCGCCGGCGCCGACTCCATTCACACCCAACCGGTGTATGCCTATGCCGTATGTGAATTGCATACGGATGCTGGAGCGACGGGCATTGGGCTGGCCTTTACCTTAGGGCGGGGCAACGATCTGGTCTGCCAGGCCATCACGGCTCTGGCGGAGCCCCTGGTCGGCCGGGACATCGACGCGGTGATGTCTGATTTCGGGAATGTCTTTCGCTCGATCGCGGATAATCAACATTATCGGTGGCTCGGCCCGCATAAGGGCGTTGTTCATCTGGCACTGGCCGCGATCAGCAATGCCTGTTTCGATCTATGGGCCAAGCACCGGGGGGTGCCGTTGTGGAAGCTGTTGTTGGACCTTTCACCGCAAGCCATGCTGGCGACGCTGGATCTAAGCAACCTGGAAGCTGTATTGTCCGCGGATGAGGCGCTGGCACTGATCAAGGCTGAACTGCCCAATCGCTCTTTACGCCTGTCTGTGCTCGAAAGCGGCTATCCCGGCTATGATACTTCGGTTGGCTGGTTCAATTACGATGATGAAACGATCAAGGGCAATGCAAAGCGCGCCATCGAACAGGGTTTTGACGCGATGAAGCTCAAGGTCGGATCCAGGGATATTGAACGCGATATCCGCCGCGCATATCTGATTCGAGAAACAGTCGGCGCCGACGCACGCATCATGCTGGATGTTAATCAGCAGTGGAGCTTGCCGACGGCCTTGCAGATGTGCCAAAAGCTTGAGGCGATGCGCCCTTTCTGGATTGAAGAACCGCTTCATCCCGATGATATCCTGGGACATCAAACCCTGGCGCGGGCGATCTATCCCATTCAAGTGGCCCTGGGCGAACATGTCGCCAATCGCATTCAGTTTAAAAATTTTATGCAGGCCGGTGCGGCAGCCTTTATTCAGGTTGACTGCACGCGGGTTGGCGGCGTCAGTGAATTCTTGACCGTCAGTCTGCTGGCAAAAAAATTCGGGTTGAAGGTCGTGCCGCATGTTGGCGACATGGGGCAGATTCACCAGCATTTGGTGCTGGTCAATCATATCGCATTTGGCCTGGAAAAAATCTTCCTTGAATACATCCCCCATCTGCGTGAACATTTCATTCATCCCGCGAAGGTAGAATCCGGTGTATATCACACGCCGCATGAACCCGGCAGCAGTTCGGATCTTAATTAATCCGCTTTTTGCTCTTTTTCAGGGCCAAGTAATTAGACTAAAAACCAAGTAAAAGGAGGTGGGCGTGATTCCTGGATATGCCAGCGAGGCAGCAACCACAGACTATCTAAAAAAACATGGACCGATAGCCTGCAACAAAATCGGTACGACAAAGCTGACAGCAAGTCAGGCCGGCTTTGGCTGCTACCGGGTCAGTGTCGGAGTGCCCCATCATGAAACGGCGCTGCACAAGGCCCTAGGTGAAGGCGTCAATTTGATCGATACCAGCGCCAATTATGCCGACGGGGATTCCGAAACCCTGGTGGGGCAGGTGCTGGAAAAGCTGATTGATTCCGGCGATCTGGCGCGCGAAGCGGTCGTGGTGGTCTCGAAAGTAGGCTACCTGCAGGGGCAAAACTACGCCCTGAGCCAAGAGCGCAAACAGCAGGGACGTCCCTTTCCGGAACTGGTGGAATACGGTGAAGGCCTGGAGCATTGCCTCCACCCTGAATTTTTGAGGAATCAGCTAAATCGCAGCCTGGAGCGCCTCAATCTGGCAACGCTGGATTTTTATCTGCTGCACAATCCCGAGTACTATCTCGAATGGGCCGAAAAAAATGGGCGCCCCCTGGAGCCGGCCCGGATCGAATACTATCGACGCATAAAAACCGCTTTTGAATACCTGGAAGAAGAAGTTGCCCAAGGACGAATCCGCTATTACGGCATCAGCTCCAATACGTTTCCGGCGGCTGCCGATCAACCGGACTTTACCTGCCTTGAAACCATCTGGAACATTGCCGAATCAATGGATTCCCAACATCATTTCCAGCTGGTTCAGCTGCCCTTAAATTTGATGGAGCCGGGAGCCGCCCTGCAAAAAAACCAGCCGAACGGTGGCAGCATACTTGAATTCGTGCAACAAAAAGGATTGGGAATCCTGGTCAACCGGCCGCTGAATGCCTTTTTCAAAAATCAACTGGTTCGATTGGCGGAAGTGCCCGCTTTCGCAATCCAGCCCAAAGATGAGGTCGTTCGCAAAATCCAGTATCTATCAAAATCCGAAAAAAGCCTGTGGCTGAAAATCCTGCCCGCCATAAACGTCCCGCCGGGCCTGCGTATCCGCATCAAGGAGCAGATGGCGATTGGCGATACCTTGAAACATCACTGGCTCAACCTCGGATCCTATGAACGCTGGCGCCAGATAAAAACGGGAAATTTGCAGCCCAGAATCCAGGGGGTTATGGATTTTTTGAAACCATACGGCAACCAGAATGAGGATCTATCAAGCTGGATGACTTCCCACCGGGAAAAAATCGCAGACGCTTTTGAGGCCGTTGCTTCGATTTACGCTGAAGATGCAGCACACCAGGTCGACCGGATTCGCCGGGCGGTTGCAGCCGCCGATCGGGATTGGGCCGAAGAAGGGACCCTGAGTCAGAAGGCGCTGCGGGCAATCCGCTCCACACCGGGAGTGACCTGCACGCTGGTAGGAATGCGCCGGGCAGACTATGTATCCGATGTCCTAACCGAGTTGAAGCGTCCCGTCAATCAGGGGTCACGGCTCGAATCGTGGCAGAAGCTGACCGCAGGACTGGCAAAAATTTGATTGTTAAATCTTAATCCGACTTAAGCATACTGGTATTTATGCCGATATAGCCTTTAACGGGTTTCGAATTTTTTATTATCGGTGGCATGACCAAACACATTTGCCGGAAGAGAGGTCTAAAAATGAAAAAAATAGTTCTTTGGGGTTCATTAATTATTTTGTTTATTGGTTCGCCCCTTGCAGCCATTGAGAACAAAATGGCTGCCGGTGAAACAACTGATAAACTGCAAAAAGAGCAAATTGATGTTCATTTAGAAAATTATGGTGTCAGGCATATCTCAGAAAACGGCCGCCAGCAATCAATAGGATTATATAAAATAATTGTCGGTGACCCGCTAGAATTGAATAGTGCAATGAGTTTAAACAAGTCAAACGGATTTGACGGCGTGATATTTACCACATATCGAGACCAGAAAGACGATTGGCATAAAATCAGAGTTCACCGACCGCTGAAAAAGAAAAAGGGCTGGAAAGAGACAAATATTGTAAAAAGGGATGGGCTCCCCTACCCGTTTAACACGATGAATGATGATCTTTTAGATAAAATACAATTTTTTAATGTCTACCCGGATAACAATAATGTAGCGGTAGTTTATATTATAGAAGGTACGGGATTCGCAGATTGTGAGAAAATTTTTAAATATATTTGCGAAAAAAAGAAAAAGCCCGAACCAATGGCTGGATTATAGGCGTTATATCTGCGTCGTTGTTACTTGTTTAAATCGTCAAATTGTTGAATAGTTATTTTTTAAGAGGATTTCATTTGACGGATTTGACAGATGCGATCGTTATGATCGTTGACTTCTTCTGTCATTTGTCCCTTAAGCTATATCTACCCTAACATTGCATAAATTCTTGTCATCTAGCCTGGCTGTTATGTCTGAGATCGTTGCTTTTTCCGGGCAGATGCTGGATGTTTGATACTCGATGCTGGATATCGAACAGTACACTATCGGTGAATTTCAACGACATCCAGTATCCAGAAACCAGAATCCAGGATCAGTCAATACTTTCAATGGTCTTCATATCAGCAACTAAGTTGGATTTCAAAATTTTATGCAACTATAGGGTCTACTCAATCCGCAATCAAAGAATTCCGACTTCGACACGACTGAGCCCTTCGGCTGTGAGCTCAGGGTCGAACGGCTCGTCGCAGGCCGCATTCCAACACCTTTGCCCCATGCCCTCTGCGCTATGCCCCAAACCGTCTGCTCCTTCAAATTTGCAATCCGAATTCCCGAATTCAAAATCTATCTGTGCTAGGCGCCCTGCCCTGCGCTGCGGGCCCAGAGCTGCCCGCAGGCAGCCGAAATGTCCTGCCCTTTACTGCGGCGAATGATGACCGTGTAATTTTTGTCAAACAGAATATTATAAAACGCCTGGATGTCCGGTTCCGGCGGCCGCTCGAAATCACAGCCTTCATGTCTATTAAAAGGTATGAGGTTAATCTTGCATCGGATCGGCTGCAACAATTTAGCCAGGCGTCTGGCATCTGCTTCGGAATCGTTGAGCCCTTTGATCAGAATATATTCGAAGGTAATTCTGCGACCGGCGGGCAGCGGAAATTGCCGGCTGGCCTCCAGCAGCGCTTCTATGGGAAATTTGCGATTAATGGGCATTAATCGGTTGCGCGTGTCGTTATCGGTCGCATTTAAGGATATTGCCAGATTGACCTTGGTATCCCGGCCCAGGGCGGTAAACCGGGTCACCAGCCCGGCAGTGGAAACTGTTATCCGGCGGGTTGCAAAACGAAGGCCGGCATTATTGTCAGTGATCGTGTCCAGGGCACTGACCAGATTTTTATAGTTGGCCAGCGGTTCACCCATTCCCATAAAAACGATATTTCTTAATTGCGCAGAATCATCCAGTTCATTTTTAATGTCGCGTACCTGGGCGATAATTTCGGCCCGGGTCAAATTACGCTCGATTCCGCCCCTTGCGGTCAGACAAAACAGGCACCCCTGGGCGCAGCCCACCTGGCTTGACACACACAGCGTATAATGATCCCGCTCAGGAATGAGGACACTTTCAATGCGTTTGCCATCGCTTAATTGAAAAAGGTATTTACGGGACCCATCACGGGAGGTTTCAATCTTTTCAGCCTCAAGCCGCCCGATGATAAAATGCTGGGCCAGCAATCCCCGAATGTCTTTGGAAAGATTGGTCATCAGATCAAAGCTGTCAGCCTGACGCAAATAGATCCACTTCAAAATCTGGTCAGCGCGATAGGTGGCAATATCCCGTCCAGTTAACCAGGCGACCAGCTGCTCGCGGGTTAATTCAATGATGTTAATTTTATCTTGTCCTTTTCGTAATATCATTTATTTCACGCAATTAATGATTATGTTAATTAAGTTTTGCTCGGTATCGGTCCTGCCCGGCTAACGTGCGCTTATCCCATATAAAATTTGAACCGCTCAAAGCTGAAATTAATTTACTTGACATAGCATCATTGAAATTATAATTTCAACAATTTATGGAAACAGATTGGTAAAAATCATGTTTGAGAATTTAAGTGACAAACTTGACTCCGTATTTCGCAAGCTGAAAGGGCACGGCAAATTATCGGAGAGTAACATCGAGGAGGGGCTAAAAGAGGTTCGAATGGCCCTTTTGGAGGCCGATGTTCATTACCGCGTTGCCAAAAAATTTATTGCAGCTGTTAAAGAACGGGCTCTGGGCCAGGAAGTCTTGGCGAGTTTAACGCCCGGTCAGCAGGTTATCAAAATCGTCAACCAAGAGTTGACGGAATTGATGGGCTCCAGCCATGAAGATTTGAACCTTTCAGGACCAAGTCCGGTAGCTTTAATGCTGGTTGGCCTGCAGGGCTCCGGTAAAACGACAACGGCCGGCAAGCTGGCTGTATTCCTGCGGAATAAAGGCCGCAAACCTTATCTGGTGCCGGCGGATGTTTACCGCCCCGCTGCGATAGATCAGCTCACGAAATTGGGCTCGCAACTGGATGTGCCGGTGTTTTCCTCCAGTGTGGCTATGGATCCTGTGCAGATATGCCGGGAAGCCAAGACGGCTGCCCACCGGCTGGGCTGTGACACGCTGTTGCTGGACACCGCGGGACGCCTGCATATTGATGAAGAGTTGATGGATGAGCTCAGCCGCATCAATAATGAGCTGAAGCCGTCGGACATCCTGCTGGTGGCCGACGCCATGACGGGTCAGGACGCGGTTAACATCGCCCAATCATTTGACGAAACGCTGGATATTGGTGGTGTCGTCCTCACCAAAATGGATGGTGATGCCCGTGGCGGTGCCGCCCTATCCATTAAGTCAATTACCGGCAAACCGATTAAATTTATCGGGGTCGGTGAAAAATTAAACGAGCTGGAGCCGTTTCATCCGGATAGACTGGCCTCCAACATCCTGGGCATGGGGGACGTGCTCACCTTAATCGAAAAAGCCCAGGATGCGGTTGATGAAAAAAAAGCCGCCGAACTCGAAAAAAAGCTCAGAAAGAGTCAATTCACCTTAGAGGATTTTCGTGATCAAATGGTTCAGATTCGCAAGATGGGTTCCCTGGGCGATATCATGAAAATGATCCCCGGGATGGGCAAACTGAAACAATTAAAAAATATGGACGTGGATGAAACAGAGTTTGTCAGAATAGAAGCGATCATTAATTCGATGACTCCCCGGGAACGGCAACGACATACGATCATCAACGGCAGTCGGCGCCGAAGAATCGCCAAAGGCAGTGGAACCCGGGTTCAGGATGTCAATCGGTTATTAAAAAATTATACACAAATGCTTAAAATGCTTAAAAAAATTAATAAAGGCGGTATGCACGGAATGCCACAGGGAATGCTGCCATTTTGAAGGAGAAAAGTTACTATGGCTGTAAAAATTAGATTGGCCAGACACGGCGCAAAGAAAAAACCTTATTATCGAATCGTAGTTGCTGATGGTGAAAGCCCCCGGGACGGCCGATACCTGGAAAAGGTCGGTACATATGATCCTTTATTCGATCCGGCAAAGGTGACCTTAAAATCAGAAAGAATCAAGTACTGGATCGATCAAGGTGCCAAGCCTTCCGATACCGTGCGCAGCCTTCTGAAAAAAGAAGGATTTTTTGCCGTAAGTACCCAACCCTGATCCGGCATAGCTGGAATTGACTATTGACTATTGAAAATTGAATATTTAATGAATCGCTAGGCGCTGTCCTTTTTAAATCGACGGCATTCCACAAATATTCAATCTGCAATCGAAAATATTCAATCAATTGACTAGGTCTGTGGAAAAAAAAGATCATGTACTCATCGGAAAGATCGTAGGGGTGCATGGCATAAAAGGCACCAACAAGATCCGTTCTTATGCGGAATCTTTGTCGTTGTTTAAACCCGGCCGCTCCATTCTTGTTCGCGAAAGCGGCGGGCAGGAAATAAGCCGTGAAATTAAATGGGTAAAACCTCATACCGGGACGGCACTTATATCGTTTAACGGGATAAATGAGCGCTACCAGGCCCAAGCACTGATTGGTGCTGAGCTGTTCGTCCCAAAAGAAGAGCTGCCTGAATTGGAGGAAGATACCCATTTCTGGTTTGATCTTATCGGCATGGCGGTTTACACGACCGAAGAAAAGTATCTGGGTCGGATTGAATCGATTATCGAAACCGGCAGCAATGATGTTTACGTGGTGCAAGACGATCAACGGGAAGTGCTGATACCGGCGCTCGAATCAGTGGTTCTTGATATCGATATTAAAGATAAACGCATGCAGGTCGATTTACCGGAGGGCTTGGTTTAGCGCATCGGTTGATTAGTTGATAGGTTAATTCGTTAATTGGCTAAAAATGATTTTATCCTTTCACTATTCAACCAGTCAACCCATCAACCAGTCAACTAATGCCATGTATTTTAAAGTAGTGACGATTTTCCCGCAGATGTTTGACTCATTCTGGAACCATGGGATTATTCGTCGGGCGCTTGAAGATAAAAAAATCTTTGCTTCGGCTGTTAACATCAGAAATTACGCCGAAGATCGGCACCAGGTTACGGATGACAGGCCCTACGGCGGTGGCAGCGGCATGGTAATGAAGCCGGAACCCCTGGCGGCCGCTATACGGGATGCATCCCAAACGCTGACCGGGACAAAGACTGTATTGCTGACACCCCAGGGGCGGGTTTTCAACCAGAAAATGGCTTGGGAGCTGGCGACATCGGACGGGCTGATTCTGGTTTGCGGTCGCTACGAAGGTGTCGACGAACGGATCTGTCACGATCTGATTGACTATGAAATTTCAATCGGGGACTATGTGCTCACCGGTGGTGAACCGGCAGCAATGATCATTATCGACGCCGTTACCCGCTTGATCCCCGGCGCCCTGGGTGGTGAGGATGCGGCAGAAAAAGACTCATTTTCCGATGATCTGCTGGAGCATGCTCACTATACGCGGCCGGGTAATTTTGAAGGGCAGGAGGTCCCTGAGGTATTATTGTCCGGCCATCACCAGGAAATTGAAAAATGGCGGCTTGAATCGTCAGTGATGCGCACCCTGTTAAAAAGGCCGGATCTCCTCCTGCAGAATAAGAACTTAAACCGCCAGCAACGCGATATTTTAAAAAAGTGGCGCTTTGAGATAGAGAAAATATTAGATTCTCAGTAAAAAGTAAAAGTGAGGTAAAATAAACAGAATCATTTATGCCTAATCTTTATGTGGCGTTGACGCATTACCCGGTGGTCGATAAACGCGGTGATATTATTGCTTCCGCGGTGACCAACCTGGACTTACACGATATCGCGAGGGCCGTAAAGACTTACGGGGTTAAATCGTATTACGTGGTCACCCCGCTTGTCGACCAGCAAAGCCTGGTACAAAAAATTATTTCACATTGGACCAGCGGTTCCGGGGCTGTGTATAATCCGGCAAGGCGCAGCGCGCTTGAGCTGATTAAGATCAAAGACACAATCGCTGATGTCGTCGAAGACATCAAAGGCATTGAAAACGTTTACCCGAAAACTGTCGTAACCTGTGCCCGTAGATATACGACGAGCACCGGCTATAAGGAATTTCGCGAGATTCTTAAATCCGGCCAACCGCATTTGCTCGTCTTTGGGACGGCCTGGGGTTTGGCGGAACCGTTTATTTCTGAAGCGGATTATACACTGGAACCCATAATGGGTCCCTCAGATTACAATCACCTATCGGTTCGGACCGCCGCCGGGATTATTTTAGATCGGCTGCTGGGAGAATAAAATTCAAGTTATTGGCTAGCTGTTGCTAAATTATCCAATAACCAATAATTAAGACCAATAACAATTATCATTTTTGGAGGCATTATGGGAAAGATCGATCAATTAGAAAAAGAAAATATCCGCTTGGACCTGCCCAGCTTTGGTGCCGGCGACACAGTTAAAGTTCATGTGAAGATAAAAGAAGGTGAGAAGGAAAGGATCCAGGCCTTCCAGGGGGTTGTGATCAGCAAACGTAAAGGCAGCAGCAATGCAACTTTTACCGTGCGCAAAGTTTCTTACGGCATTGGCGTTGAACGCATTTTCCCGATGCATTCGCCCATCATTGATAAAATAGAAATCCTTACCCGCGGACGGGTTCGGCGCGCCAAAATCTACTATCTGCGCAAACTGCGGGGCAAAGCCGCCAGAATCAGGGAAAAGAGATACAATTAAAAGAAGGCGGAAGTCGGAAGTCCGACTTCCGCATTCCGACTTCCGAATTCTATTCATGGATTTGTGGTATTTCGAAAAAGAAGCCACCTGCAACGGCTGCCGGGATATAGCAGGCATTGATGAGGCCGGCCGGGGTCCCCTGGCCGGTCCTGTAGTTTCAGCTGCTGTTATTCTGCCGATCACATTTGATGACTGCGAGGTAACCGATTCCAAAAAGTTGTCCCCCAAAAAACGGGAGCGGTTATATGATAAAATCTATGCCCAGGCGACCGCGGTGGGCATCGGCATCGTGGATTCGGTTGAAATCGACCGAATTAACATCTTACAGGCTTCATTGCTGTCCATGTCCATGGCGGTAAAAAATCTCGACCCCTGTCCCGATTTTTTATTGATTGACGGCATATTCAGTATTGCTTCCGATCTGCCCCAAAAACCGATTAAAAAAGGCGACTCTTTAAGTATCTCCATTGCTGCGGCTTCGATTATTGCCAAGGTAACGCGGGATCGCCTGATGCAAAATTACCATCACTATTATCCCCAGTTTGATTTTCCAAGACATAAAGGCTATCCGACCAAAGCTCATAAAGAAGCGATCCGAAAATTCGGTTACAGCCCCATCCACCGCAAGAGTTTTAAAGGCGTTAAGGAATACGTATAACCCGGACGAGCCGGAATTGAAGATTGAAGATTGAAGATTGAAGAATTATGGATGTCGCTTCGCTCCGTCATTCTTAAAATGGAAGGATAACCCTGCAGCTTTGCGTCGGAGTCGGGTGCAGACTAAGGAAAAATCATTATGCCGAGCAAACAGCAAAAATTCGGAGAGAAGAGTGAAGACCTGGCCGTCTGGTACTTGAAGAAAAACGGCTATAAAATCATTGAGCAAAATTACCGCAACCGGATGGGGGAAATAGATATCATCGCCAAAGAAAAGAAAACGATTGTTTTCGTGGAAGTCAAATCCAGAAGATCAATTCGGTACGGAAGCCCTAAATGGGCGATTACCCCAAAAAAACAGCGCAAGATTTCCATGGTGGCGCTCTACTATCTTAAAACCACCAAACAAATCGATGCCAAAGCCAGATTTGATGTTGTCGCCATCACCTCCAATCGCGATGAGCCCCAAATAGAAATCGTAAAAAATGCCTTCGACCTTGCATACGATTAATCCCTGCCGCTAAATAGGAACGGACATCCTCATGAGACTTGAAATTTGTAATTACATCGGATAATTATAGATATTAGATTGTGGATTGCGGATTTGTTGAATCGCTGCGCTCTATCATTTAATTAAAATCGATAGAATTCCTTAAATCCAAATTCCCAAATCCAAAATCCAAAATTTTGCAGGAAATACAGATAAGGAATCGTTTTGAATAAGAATAGTCCCAAAATAAGAAATAGTGTCATCAACCCTGGCATCCTGTATGTGGTTGCCACTCCGCTCGGCAACCGCGATGACATCACCTTAAGGGCCTTGGATAGTTTGCGCCAAGTCGATTTGATTGCAGCCGAGGATACGCGCAAGACAGGCGGATTTTTAACCCTGCATGGCATCAAAAACAATTTGATTTCCTATCATGAGCACAACGAAGCCGAGCGAACGCCAGCGCTTATCGCCAAGCTTCAAAAAGGGGTATCCATGGCCCTTGTCAGCAATGCCGGCACACCGACTGTCTCGGATCCGGGTTACCGTCTGATAGAAGCAGCCCTGGAAAACCATCTGAGCGTCCTACCCATCCCGGGAGTTTGTGCCGCAACTGCCGCTTTAAGCGTCGCGGGTCTGCCGACTGATTCATTTATTTTTGCGGGATTCTTGGCCAAAAAGAAAGCCAAACGCTTGCGCCAGCTGAACGAACTTGCAAGTGAACCCCGAACCCTTATATTTTATGAATCGCCCAGAAGAATTCTGAGGCTTTTAAATGAAACCATTGATGTCATGGGCGATCGTCGGGCTGTGCTGGCCAGGGAAATGACTAAACTTCACGAAGAATTCATTCGAGGCCGCTTATCAGAAATCCAAAAAGGGCTGGCAGGTCGCAATAATATCAAGGGCGAATGCACCCTGCTGGTTGCCGGAAATGACCGCGCCCAAGACCAGTCATGGCCTATGGTCAGACGACAAATCGAGGCTGCGGTCCTTGCCGGACAAAATTCCTTATCGGCAATATCCAGGGAAATTGCAGCGACGTCGGGCATTGCAAAAAACAAAATATATGGCGAGGCCTTAAGAATTTCAAAGGAGCTTGATGGTGGATAATCTCGATGCAATTTTCTCCCCGCAATCCCTGGCGGTAGTTGGAGCTTCCAAAACCCCCGGGAAAGTGGGCCACGATATCTTTGTTAACATCCTCAAAGGCGGCTACCGCGGCACACTGTATCCGGTAAATCCGAAAGCGCGCTCGGTGTCGAGCGTCACGGCCTATCCGACCATCAGCGACATCTCCGGCAGCGTCGATCTGGCCATGGTTATTCTACCGCCGCGACCGGCCCTGACGGCAGTTAAAGAAGCAATTGACAAGGGTATTAAAGGGGTAGTCATCGTTTCGGCCGGATTTCGGGAAGTCGGCGGCGAAGGTCTTGAAATCGAAAATACCATTGTCGGCCTGTGCCGGGAGGCCGGTGTCAGAGTGGTCGGACCCAACTGCCTGGGTGTCATAAATCCCCTGGCAAATGTCAGATTGAATGCCAGTTTTTCGGCTCGCATGCCCAAACCGGGCAACATTTCATTTATCTCCCAGAGCGGGGCCCTGTGTACGGCTGTGTTGGATTTTGCTGCCGACCGGGATTTCGGGTTCTCTAAATTTATCTCAATCGGCAATAAAGCTGATATCGATGAACCTGATCTCTTGCGGTATTTTCACCAGGATGAAGATACCGAAGTGATTATGCTCTATCTGGAAGAGTTGCGCCGCGGACCGGAGTTTATTGAAGCCGTCAAAGAGATTACTTCCGGCGACATCCGTCCGACTCCGGTGCTGGTTATCAAATCCGGGCGCACTGCTGCCGGCGCCCAGGCAGCTGCATCCCATACCGGCGCTCTGGCCGGAACCGAGGGGGTGTATGATGCCATATTCCAACAATCGGGCATCATCCGGGTTGATTCCATTGACGAGCTTTTCGATTTTGCGACGGCCTTTGCGTATAAAAATGAAAGTGCACTGGGAAAATTCAGGTGCAAGGTGCCTGCCGGCAACCGGGTTGCCATTGTTACCAATGCAGGTGGGCCGGGTATCGTCGCTACCGACATGACCGTAACATCGGGTCTGCAGCTGGCCAAATTACAGGAAGAAACCATCGAAGTCCTTGCCAGCCATCTGCCCGAAACAGCCAATCTGCAAAATCCGGTGGACGTGATCGGTGACGCCCCTATGGACCGCTATGAAAATGCCCTGGCCGCTGTTATCCGAGATGAAGGGGTAGATGGTGCACTGGTCATTCTGACGCCTCAATCCATGACCGATGTCCTCGGAACTGCTGAAGCGATTGTTCGAATCGCCCGACGCTCCCCCAAGCCCATTTTGTGCTGCTTTATGGGAATCATCGATGTGTCTTCCGGTGTGAGATATTTGCAGGAACACGGCGTTCCGGTTTTCAAATTTCCGGAAAACGCCGCTAAAACATTCGGTACGCTCTACCAATACTCCCGGTGGTTAAACCGGCAGCGAATGGCCCAGTTCGATCTTCACCACAACAGCAGCCGGGCCTGCCGGATCGTCCAGGATTGGTTGGACGCCGGAAAAACCCATATCGGTGAACTGGAGGGTATCGAACATGGCCACCAATCATCCTGAAATAGTTGAGTTGGACATCAATCCGCTGCTGCTGCACAACCGCGGCGAGGGAGCTACAGCAGCCGACTGCCGGATTATTCTTAAAAGGGCGAACGATTAGCTCCCCAGTCAGGCAAGGCCCGTATGGCAATAAATTCAATCCGACATCCGACATCCGTATTCCCCAATCGCACGCTTAGCCCCGTCATCCTGCCGGTGCCGGCCGCGGTCGCAGAATATCAGCCCAGAGACCGGGTCATCTTTCTCAGCCGGCATGCCCGCCAAGCGCTGCGGTTATCCGCTGAAAAAAGCGGTGTCCGTCTCGACGATATTAACAAGGATGACAATGGAGTGCCTCAGCCCTCTGAAGGCAATTTCTGGTCAATTTCTCACAAAACGCTGTATGTTTGCGGAGTGGTGGCGCCGAGTCCGATCGGCATTGATGTTGAAAGGATCCGCGGTTTTTCAAGCGGCCTGTATAAAAAAACCGCCGCTGACCGGGAATGGGCTCTGGCAGACATGGAAACTGATTCGGTAACGGCCTTTTTTCGCTACTGGACCGCCAAAGAAGCCGTGCTGAAAGCAACCGGAATCGGCATCAAAGATCTCCTGAAATGCAGAGTTGATCATATCTTCGATGATCATCACCTTCAAATTCAATATGATGGACAGAAATGGCTGATCGAGCATTTCTATTTTGACGATCACGTTGCATCGATTGTTAAAAGCTCGTTTCAAATTGAATGGAAACTAGCGCGTTTGTCAGAATAACGTTCTGATGTCGATGTATCTGCGAGTCTTCATTGAACGATTAAAAAAAAACCACGATAATAGCGGAGTGGCTGATCGCCACCGAAATCGGATGCTGTCTGAGACCATTGGGGATCGTTAGGAATGAACAGCATTGCATGACTGTGTTTATTTAACATCCAATCCAGATATGGCCCACAATATTTTGTTTTCATTTTAACTGCTGCTCATTCATTACGAGCCCTTAGGGTCGAGTTCATGCGGTTTCGGTGGCGATTATCCACGTAGCGAACGGCTTTAGAAAACTCCCCACCCTCAAATATTTAGACGCCCAAGTTCATAGGCGGATTTAACCTTCACATTTCCAGTCCCAGAATTTCGGATTTGAGAATATTGAATCCGATCCTTTTGAGGGAAACACGGCGTCGTTCGGCTGGCAGCCGAACATCCATCTTCGCTGTAGCTCCTCCGCGACAAGATGCCGCGGCTATCGATGTGGAGGACGGAAAACATTGCTTATTATTTTATTACCTTCTATCACTCTTGTCCAAAAACGAGTTTAGAATGAGTCATATAATGAGTTGTAAAACGAGTCATTGAAAAAAATCCTCCTTGTATGTAGGGTGGTTGTTA
>CACVKW010000578.1 GCA_902749685.1 Olavius sp. associated proteobacterium Delta 1
ATCGGTGAATTTCAACGACATCCAGTATCCAGAAACCAGAATCCAGGATCAGTCAATACTTTCAATGGTCTTCATTGCAGCAGCGAAGTTGGATTTCAAAATTTTATGCAAC
>CACVKW010000579.1 GCA_902749685.1 Olavius sp. associated proteobacterium Delta 1
AAAAACTGTTTGACCGCAGAAAGCTGGCTGTTTTGATAGGCCACGCTGTTGGGATAGCCTTTGGCATTAACAGTCTGATAAACCTCAACCTGGTAGCTTTTGACAACCTTTCGGCTGATGCCGTCAACGTGGGCGATCTCAAGGCAATGCAGGTAATCAAAAAACTTGTTTAGTTTTCTGATGACCTCGCGGATCGTTCGATTTGATCGGTTTAATACTTTTAGCGACCTTTCAAACTCTTTAGCCAGTGATGTTAAATTATTCTGATCCATGCTGCGGTCTGATCCTTTCGATGCTTG
>CACVKW010000580.1 GCA_902749685.1 Olavius sp. associated proteobacterium Delta 1
CCGATGTCGAAACTCCCACCCGCCTGGCAACTTCGGCTAACGCAACCCCATGCCCCTTTACCAATTCTATCGCAACCCGGTTTCTAACTCCACTTACCTGCTTGCGACGGCTGCCCCCTGTTAATTCGTCAATGGATACTTTTTCATTTTTACATATTTTGCTTATACATTCATCAATTTTCTGATCTTTCTCGCTCACCGGCAATTGAAATTTAATTCTGGCTTCAGCTTCTTTGATGATCCGCTCGATGAATTCACCACTGCCTA
>CACVKW010000581.1 GCA_902749685.1 Olavius sp. associated proteobacterium Delta 1
CCGAGGGCGAAATTTTAAGCTTTCTTGAAAGCTCAGCCATGCTGATTTCCAACTCCCTTGCCGCCCAATAGCACAACAGACTTCTGGCCTGAACCCGGCTGCGCTGTTTGCCCGGCGCCCAGACCTCAGACGGCTTTATGTTCAATACAGCAGCAACTTTTTCTACCACCTTGTCAATATCATAGCCAGCGGCCTGCAA
>CACVKW010000582.1 GCA_902749685.1 Olavius sp. associated proteobacterium Delta 1
AGTTGCATAAAATTTTGAAATCCAACTTAGCTGCTGCAATGAAGACCATTGAAAGTATTGACTGATCCTGGATTCTGGTTGCTGGATCCTGGATGTCGTTGAAATTCACCG
>CACVKW010000583.1 GCA_902749685.1 Olavius sp. associated proteobacterium Delta 1
TCTGGAGCTGCGCGTTCGTAAAAATCACATCTTGAGAAAAGTTAAACGTCATATTGACTTTGATTTTATCTACAATGAAGTCAAAGACACATACGGCATTAACGGTAA